>NZ_RCXU01000014.1:0-103247 GCF_004167315.1 Blautia sp. aa_0143 | reverse complement strand
GAACTGGTCCGAGACCTACACAGCACTTCAGCAGAATACGGTAGAGGGCGAGGAGAATCCGTTGCCCGCCATCGATGCAGCCAGTGTACAGGAGGTACAGCCATATTGCTCCATGTGGGATGCAATCTATGACTGCCTGTTCTTCTGCATCAACCAGGATATTTATGATGCGCTGACACCGGAGCAGCAGGCTGTTGTTGACGAGTGTGGTCAGAAAGCTGTTGAGTATGAGCGTTACATCAACCGTTCCAGTGATGATGAGATCAAAGCACGCTGGGCAGACAAAAACGGTGTGACCTTCACAGAGAAAAAGGACATGGATATCGATTCCTTTAAGAAAGCAGTAGACGGTGTAGATGACTGGTTTGTTCAGGAACTGAAAAAACAGGGCTATAATGATGGTCAGGATCTGGTAGATCTGTTTACAAAGTAATCTTCATATATGTTTATAAAAAGATAAAATAGCCGGAAAGAGGCAGTTCTGAGAGGATTTTTCAGGACCGCCTCTTTTCTTTGCGGAAAAAAGATTATATACTGATAGCAGTCCGGCATTTGTCGGGCAGGAGATTATTGAAATATGACCGGAACATAAGTAAAGCATATATTCGCATTTATTTTACTGTATGCTCCGGAGAGTTGATAAAGTAAAGGAAGAAATATGATAAAGATCGATCTGATAACCGGATTTCTCGGATCCGGAAAGACAACATTTATAAAAAAATATGCCTCCTATCTTCTGAAAAAAGGCATGAACATCGGGATCCTGGAAAATGATTTCGGGGCAGTGAATGTGGATATGATGCTGCTTCAGGATCTGATGGGAGACAACTGTGAGCTGGAGATGGTTTCCGGGGGCTGTGATGCGGACTGTCACAGACGGCGATTTAAGACAAAGCTGATCGCCATGGGAATGTGCGGTTACGACCGTGTCATCGTAGAACCATCCGGAATCTTTGATGTGGATGAGTTCTTTGACGCCCTCCATGAGGAACCGTTGGATAAATGGTATGAGATCGGAAATGTGATCGCCATTGTGGATGCGAAGCTGGCAGAGGATCTTTCTGCGGAAGCGGATTATCTGCTGGCTTCCGAGGTGGCAGATGCAGGCTATGTATTACTGAGCAGGAGCCAGGAAGCCACGGTGGAAGAGATCAGCAGCACAAAAGAGCATCTCAACCGTGCACTTGGCCAGATCCAGTGCAGGCGCTGTCTGGACAGTGAGATCCTCACCGGAAACTGGGATGATCTCACAGACACAGACCTGGAAAAGATCCTGGATTGCGGGTATGTGGCAGAGGATTACGTGAAGGAATCCTATGCGGAAGGCGGCGGATTTGATTCTCTGTTTTTTATGAACGTTCATAAAAGCGAGGAGGAACTTCATGAAACTGCAGAAAGGATCCTGAATGATCCATCCTGCGGAGATGTTTTTCGCGTAAAAGGTTTTCTCAGAAAAGAAGATGGACAGTGGCTGGAGCTGAATGCTACCCGCCATGAGATCTGCATCCAGCCGGCAAAGCTGGGACAGGAGATCATGATCGTTATTGGGGAGAAACTGAATAAAGAGGTAATTGATGGATACTGGAAATAATACTGCAGGAAAAACAGCACCGGAGAGATATGTCTCAGAGAAGGCCTTTGAAGAGCTGCCAGATACCTTTCAGAAGCTAGCAGAGCTGCTTGGAGAAGATCAGTTTGAACTGGTGGCAGTGAATGATGAGAAAGATCCGCAGGATCAGAAAGCAGCTTCAGAAAGTGCTTTTTCGGAAGCAATTGCGGAAAAGTCCGATGACAATATGTACAGAGTGGATTCTTATGTAAAAAACGGCGAAATCCGTCTTGTGTATCTTATGAATGATGCGGTAGAAAGCTTTCTTGTTTTTGGAAATGCCCGTATGACAGGTGTATACAAACCGGATTACGAGGGCGAGATCCTGGCAGATTTAAGCCGGCAGGGTAGAGAATACATCCTTGTGGTCCACCAGGATGATTCGGTGGTGACTTTGTTTTTTGAAACCCTGTCTCTGGAAAAACATCTCTACGATTATAGCCGGATCGGTCATTTCTGGGTAGAAGGGTATGAATATTTACGGCAGCTGGAATATCGCCTGGCGATCCTCCGCGACAAATATGATTATATAGGCGGGGACAGCTGCAACGCTCTGGAGGAGAAGCTTTCTGCACTGGTGGAATTTCCGCCATTGAATTACTGCTGTTATCCGGCTGTTCCGGAAAAGTATATTGTTCCCAGGGAAAATCCGTGGATTCCCTCGGAAAAGGCATTTGAGGTAATGGGAGAGATCGCAAGGCAGGCAGGAGACCGTACTTTTGTCAGGTGGCTTGAAATTTACCGGAAACTTCCGTTTAAATGGGTAGCACGGAAACTGGCAGGAATGCTTCACCGTACAAAACACATCCAGGTAACGATGTGCCTTTCTGAAAAGCTGCGGGAAGCTTCATCCGGATATGGGAATCGTTCTTTTGGAAAAGAAGCCGATGAAGAGCTTAGAGTTCTTACAGAAAAAGCCAGGACAAAGCAGGCAGAGCTGAACGAGCAGGGTATGGGATCCGAAGTACTCAGGGAAGAACCGTTTACCATTGCCAGAGATTCTCTGGGATTTAAGGTTTATCTCATGAAATGGAACAAAGGAAGAAAAGACTGTACCGTTGAAATTGAAGAAATATGACGAAATATATATAGATCCGTAGAGAATATCTGTGAAGTGTTTTTGCCCGGCAGGGATTGCTTTTTTAAAAACACTGGGGTATAATCTAACGGAAAGAGTTAAGAACAGCCCTTTAATAAGAAAGGAGATTTTTAAAATGAAAGTAACACATATTACAGATATTGATAAATTTTTTGAGGTAATTGACAGCTGCAAGGGTAGAGTAGAGCTTGTAACAGGAGAGGGAGACAGACTGAACCTGAAATCCAAGCTTTCCCAGTATGTATCTCTTGCAAACATCTTTTCCGCTGGTGAGATCCCGGAGCTTGAGATCGTTGCAGCAGAGAAAGAGGATATCGACAAGCTTATGAGCTTTATGATCAACGGCTGATAGGAAGAACGATTTTCAGGGATGTGAGCTTTTCACATCCCTCTATTAATCTGAATATAAAGCAGAATAGGAATGTCTGTTTTGTAAAATGGATATAATGACAGCAGATACAGAA
This sequence comes from Blautia sp. aa_0143, assembly GCF_004167315.1. NCBI lineage: Bacteria > Bacillati > Bacillota > Clostridia > Lachnospirales > Lachnospiraceae > Blautia > Blautia sp. aa_0143. Next base: position 100,075 of record NZ_RCXU01000014.1, on the reverse strand, counting down.
ACAGGTAATTTTTTCTCTGTCATCATGAGCATAACAGGATACAACCAGGGGGTATAATACTTCCTGGTCAAACTACGTTAAAAGGAGTGTATACAAAATGGTTAAAATTGATATTATCTCCGGTTTCCTTGGCGCCGGAAAAACAACTCTGATCAAAAAACTTCTGAAGGATGGATTTCAGGGTGAGCAGGTAGTGCTGATCGAGAACGAGTTCGGTGAGATCGGTATTGACGGCGGCTTCCTGAAAGAGGCAGGGATCCAGATCCGTGAGATGAACTCCGGATGTATCTGCTGCTCTCTGGTAGGAGATTTCGGAACCTCTCTGAAAGAGGTTGTTACCAAATATGATCCGGACAGGATCCTGATCGAGCCGTCAGGAGTTGGTAAGCTTTCTGATGTTATCAAGGCTGTACAGGGTGTTCAGGACGAGGTTGACATTAAACTGAACAGCTATACAACTGTTGTTGATGCAAAAAAATGCAAAATGTATATGAAGAACTTCGGTGAGTTCTTTGATAACCAGATCCAGTATGCAGGTGCTATCATCATGAGCCGTACCGATATTGCAAGTGAGAAAAAGGTTCAGGAGTCCCTGGAGCTTCTCCGCAGCCTGAATAAGGATGCTGCTATCATTACAACTCCGATCGAGAATCTTGACGGTAAGAAGCTGGTAGAGGTTATGGAGCATCCGGTATCCCTGGAGCAGGAGATGCTTGAGGAGGAGCATGAGCATCATCATCATCATGACGAGGAGTGTGGCTGTGGACATGATCACGATCATGAAGAGTATGAGCATCATCACCATGATCATGATGAGGAGTGCGGCTGCGGCCATGATCACGATCACGAGGAGCATCATCATCACGACCATGACGAGGAGTGCGGCTGTGGACACGATCATGATCACGAGGAGCATGAACATCATCATCACGATCATGACGGCGAGTGTGGCTGCGGTCATGACCATGAGCACCATCATCACCACGACGGCGAGTGCGGCTGTGGACACGACCATCACCACCATCATGCAGATGAGGTCTTCACAAGCTGGGGCCGTGAGACGATTAAGAAATTCACACGTGAGGGACTTGAGAAGATCCTTGAGGCACTTTCCGAGTCTGACAAATATGGTATCATTCTCCGTGCAAAAGGAATGCTTCCGGCAGAGGACGGAACATGGATCTATTTTGATATGGTTCCGGAAGAAACCGAGATCCGTGAGGGCGCACCAGAATATACAGGCCGTCTGTGCGTGATCGGTTCTAAGCTTGACGAGCATGCACTGGAGGAGCTTTTCGGGATCGCATAAAGCATATGATAAAATAAATGTTCGTTTTGACGCAAAGCCAAAGCGGAATACAGATATAGATTGTTACAGAAAGGAAACAGATACTGTACATTAAATCGTACAGTATCTGATAGGATGGATTTATGGAAGAGACCAGAGTACCCGTTTATCTGATCACAGGTTTTCTGGAAAGCGGCAAGACCTCTTTCCTGAGCTTTACCCTGCAGCAGGATTACTTTCAGATCGATGGAAAAACACTGCTGATCCTTTGCGAAGAGGGTGAGGAAGAATATGATGAGGAAGCACTGAAACAGTGCAATACCGTTGTGGAGAGCATTGACAGTGAGGAAGAGCTTACACCGGAACGACTTGCGGCAATGGAGATCCTGCATCAGCCGGAGCGGGTGATCATTGAGTATAATGGCATGTGGCTGGTAAGTAAATTCGAAGAAATGGAAAAACCGGAAGGCTGGGGCGTGGAGCAACATATCACCTGTGTGGATGCAAGCACATTCCAAGTCTATATGGCGAATATGAAGTCCCTTTTTATGGACATGGTCCGCAATGCGGATATGGTTATCTTTAACCGCTGCCAGGAGAACGACCCGCTTCCTTCTTACAGAAGAAGCATCAAGGTGGTGAACCAGCGTGCGGAGATCATCTTTGAGGATGAAGAGGGCGAGCTTGGTGATCTTTTTGAGGATGAGATGCCATTTGATATTGATGCGCCGGTGATCGATATCCTTCCGGAGGATTATGGTATCTGGTTTGTGGATTCCATGGATCATCCGGACCGTTATGTTGGAAAAACCGTTCACTTTAAAGCACGTGCCCTGAAGCCGCGTGGAATGGGAAGCAAATTCTTTGTTCCCGGAAGAACAGCCATGACATGCTGTGCAGATGATACCACATTCCTTGGTTACATCTGCAAGAGCGCTTTTGCTCCGAAGATCGCAGAAGGCCAGTGGGTGGATGTTACTGCGAAGGTTGCGTTTGAGAAGAGAATGGAATATCAGGGAGAGGGAATCGTACTTTACGCAGAGCATGTAGAAGTTTGTGAGCCACTTGCTGATGAGATGGTATATTTCAACTGATACGATCAGAGCATTTGTATGCCTTAAGGCATAAGAAGGCCTGACATTGAAACAGGTAGATTACAGCTGAGGAGTTTTTATGTATTTAATTGCAGGTTTGGGAAATCCGGGAAAGCAGTATGAGGCTACACGCCACAATATGGGCTTTGACACCGTTGACTGTCTTGTGGAGAAGCATAATATCCCGCAGGGCGGCGTAAAATTTAATGCCATGTATGGAAAAGGTATCATCGGCGGTGAAAAAGCTATTCTGATGAAACCGCTTTCCTATATGAATTTAAGCGGCGGTCCGATCCAGGAGATGTCCGGCTATTTCAAGATCGATCCGGAGACAGAGCTGATCGTGATCTACGATGATATCGATCTGGAGCCTGGGCAGCTTCGTATCCGCAAAAAGGGCAGTGCAGGCGGACATAACGGGATCAAGGATATCATCCGCCGCCTTGGAACTGAAAAATTTATCCGCATCCGTGTTGGTGTCGGTGCAAAACCGAAAGACTGGGATCTGGCAGATTTTGTGCTGGGTCATTTTTCGGACAGTGACCGCAAGCTTGTGGATGAAGGGATCAATGATGCGGCAGAGGCTGTGGAGATGATCCTGTCCGAGGGCGTAGATGCGGCGATGAATAAATATAACAGAAAAAAGCCTAAGAATTGAGGTTTGTATGGAAGCATTTTTGCATCCTCTGCAGGGTCTTGCAGAGTTTGGGGAAATAAAAAAGCGCTGTGGCGCAAACTGCGGAATTCTTAATGTTTCCGGATGCATGGAGTCCCAGAAGGTCCATCTGATGTATGGACTTTCCGGGCTTTTTCCATATCATCTGATCCTTGCGGATGATGAGCGCAACGCAAAGGAAATCTATGAGGATTACCGCTTCTATGACAAAAATGTATATTTTTATCCGGCAAAGGATCTTCTGTTTTTTCAGGCAGATATACACGGAAATCTTCTGATCCGGCAGCGGATGCGTGTGATCCGGGCACTTCTGGAACAGGAAGAAGTGACCGTTGTTACCAGCATTGACGGATGTATGGATTTCCTGATGCCGCTGGAAAAGATCAGAAGCAGACTTCTTCATTTTAAAAGTGACAGTGTGATCGATCTGGATCAGCTGAAGGAAGAGCTGGTAGAGCTGGGGTATGAACGCACTGGTCAGGTAGAGCTTCCGGGGCAGTTTTCTGTGCGTGGAGGAATCATTGATATCTATCCGCTGACAGAGGATAATCCCTGGCGTATCGAACTGTGGGATGATGAGGTAGATTCTATCCGGAGCTTTGATGCGGAAAGTCAGAGATCTCTGGAAAATGTAGATGAAATTACGATTTATCCGGCTGCAGAAAAGATGGACGGAGAAGATATGGTATCCTTTCTGGATTATTTTCCGGAAGAAAAAACACTGGTGTTTCTGGATGAACTGAACCACCTGGCAGAAAACGGCGAGGGTGTGGAGGAAGAGTACCGTCAGAGTCGTATGCACAGAGAGGAAAAAGGCGAGGCAAATCTTCCGGAGCAGTGGCTATGTGGCTTTCAGGAACTGCAGAAGAAGCTAAACAGACGGAATTGTGTGGCTGTATCCGCACTTTCTCCCAGACGTTCCGGATGGAAGATCAATGAGGAATTTGATCTTACGGTGAAGTCTGTAGATTCTTATAACAGCAGCTTTGAACTTCTGGTAAAGGATCTCCTTCAGTATAAGAGTCAGGGATACCGGATCGCATTGCTCTCCGGTTCCAGGACCAGGGCGGAGCGTCTGGCAAAGGATCTTTCAGAGGAAGGACTGAATGCTTTTTACAGCCAGGACATGGATCGTATCATCAGTCCCGGGGAGATCATGGTGGTCTATGGTCACGCAAGACGTGGCTTCCAGTATCCGCTGATCAAATTTGCAGTGATGACGGAAACCGATATTTTCGGCAAAGAGCAGAAAAAGCGCAAAAAAAAGAAAAAGTACAGCGGAAACAGGATCCAGGATTTTGCAGAGCTTTCCATTGGTGATCTTGTTGTTCATGAAAAGCACGGACTGGGTATTTACCGTGGAATCGAAAAGGTAGAGGTTGACCGTGTTGTGAAGGATTACATCAAGATCGAATACCGGGGCGGCAGTAATCTCTATATCCTGGCAACCCAGCTGGATGCTTTGCAGAAATATTCAGGATCCTCCGAAAATGCAAAAACGCCTAAGCTGAACAAGCTTGGCGGTCAGGAGTGGAATAAGACCAAGAGCCGTGTTAAGGGTGCGGTAAAAAATATCGCAAAAGAGCTGGTAGAGCTTTATGCAGTCCGCCAGGAGAAAGAGGGGTATGTCTGCGGACCGGATACCGTATGGCAGAAGGAATTTGAGGAGATGTTTCCCTATGAGGAGACAGAGGATCAGCTGGCAGCCATTGAGGATACCAAGAGAGATATGGAAAGCACTAGGATCATGGACCGTCTTGTGTGTGGTGACGTTGGTTACGGAAAGACGGAGGTGGCTTTAAGAGCTGCGTTTAAGGCAGTACAGGAAAGCCGGCAGGTGGTTTATCTGGTCCCTACTACCATTCTTGCCCAGCAGCATTACAATACCTTTGTACAGCGTATGAAAGAATTTCCGGTGAAGGTGGAGCTTCTCTGCCGTTTCCGGACATCTGCCCAGCAGAAAAAGACCATCGAAGGGATCAAAAAGGGGCAGGTAGATATTGTGATCGGCACCCACAGAGTTCTTTCAAAAGATGTGGAATTTAAAAATCTTGGACTTCTGATCATTGATGAGGAGCAGCGCTTTGGTGTTACTCACAAGGAGAAGATCAAGCAGATGAAAAAAGATGTGGATGTACTGACGCTGACGGCAACGCCGATTCCGAGAACTCTTCATATGAGTCTCATCGGTATCCGTGATATGAGCGTTCTGGAAGAGCCGCCGATGGATCGTGTGCCGATCCAGACATACGTTATGGAGTACGATGAGGAGACTGTTCGGGAAGCCATCCGCAGGGAGCTTCGCCGGGGGGGACAGGTGTATTACGTATATAATCGAGTCAATGACATTGCCGAAGTAGCCCTTCGGATATCCAGACTTGTGCCGGAGGCCAGAGTGGATTTTGCACATGGACAGATGAGTCAGAGGGAACTGGAGCAGGTAATGTATGATTTTATCAATGGAGATGTGGATGTACTGGTTTCCACCACTATTATTGAGACAGGACTGGATATTTCCAACGTAAACACTATGATCATCCATGATTCGGACAGATATGGCCTTTCCCAGCTTTATCAGCTCCGTGGGCGTGTAGGACGTTCCAACAGGACTGCTTATGCATTCCTGATGTATACCAAAAACAAGATGCTCCAGGAGACCGCGGAGAAACGGCTCAGCGCCATGCGGGAGTATTCAGACCTTGGAAGCGGTTTTAAGATAGCTATGAAGGATCTGGAGCTTCGTGGAGCAGGAAATCTTCTCGGTGCTCAGCAGCACGGGCATATGAACGCAGTTGGTTATGACCTTTACTGCAAGATGCTCAGTGAGGCTGTCAAGGAGGCAAAGGGAATCCGGACTATGGATGATTTTGAGACGACCATTGATCTCAATATTGATGCATTTATCCCGGATTCCTATATCGGCAACGAGTTCCAGAAGCTGGATATTTATAAGCGTATTGCCGGTATTGAAAGCCAGCAGGAATATGACGATATGCTGGAGGAGCTGATCGACCGTTTTGGCGAGCCGACAAAAGCTGTGCTGAATCTTCTTGCCATTGCAAGACTGAAGGCTCTTGCCCATCAGGGATATGTGACGGAGATCAAGCAGCTTGGAAAAGATGTCCGGATCACGCTCTATGAAAAGGCCAAGCTGGATCCCGCAGGTATCCCGGCTATTATGGCGCAGTACCGGAGAGGTTTGCAGTTTAAGGCTGATCATGAGCCGAAATTTATCCTGACACCACAGGGAAGGCTGATCGAAGAGCTGATGAAGTTTGCGGGGGAGCTGGCAAAACTGGCAGAGCCGCTGGAGTAAAGGGAAGAATCAGCTAAGCTTAGGGTTATCCACGGGAAAAAACATCCGGTTTGTGGATACCGGATATTTTCCCGGAAAGACTTGTGGATAATTTGTGAAATGTCGTGTAAGTTCGTGAAATTCCTTGCTCTTAAAGGTGAAAACGTTTATAATCAAGTATTATGGAATAAGAGCCGGACCGTGATTCTTATGGACGGATAGATGGAGGATGAAATGAGAAATTCAGTAAAGAAAGCGGCAGTTACTGCTCTTGTCTGCGTTACAGCGGCAGGAATGATGGCAGGCTGCGGAAATAAAAAACTCGATGGTACAAAGATCGCAGTGACAGTCAATAAGCAGGAAATCCCGTTTGGCGTTGTAAGTTTGGCAGCACGTATGCAGCAGGCACAGGCTGAGGCAATGTACAAGATGTATCTTGGCGGTGGAAGCGATATGTCTATCTGGAGTACCAAAATGGATGATGATTCCGATGAGACTTACGGTGAAAATGCGGTAACAACTTCTGTTGAAACTGTTGAAAAGATGTGTCTGGAGAAAGAACACGCTTCCGAGTATGATGTTGAAATCACAGATGATGAGCAGAAGGCTCTTGAGGAAGCTGCCAAGAACTTTATGGCTGCCAATTCCGATGAGACAATTGCAGAGCTTGCGGTTGATGAAGATATGGTGAAGACTTTCCTCGAGCTTGAAACATACGATGTGAAGATGAAGGATGCCATTGAAGCCAAAGCGGACGTGAAACTGGATGAGAAAGAATATCAGCAGATGTCCTTCAGCTATGCAAGTGCAAAGGTCAGCGGAGATGATCTTTCCGATGATGATATCAAGAAGAATAAAGAGAATCTTCAGAAGTTTTATGACAAGGTTAAAGAGGATCCGGCTGCAGATTTCAATACTCTTGGAGATGAGATCTCCGAGGATATGACCGCAACAACCGGAACATGCCCTACCTATGAGGAAGGTGATGACAGTGCTGCCAACGGAACTACTTATCCGGATGAGGTTCGTACCGCTTTAAGAAAGCTGGACGAGGGTGCACTGAACGAGGAGATCATAAAGACAGATTCCGTATGGTATGTTGTGAGACTGGATTCCAAGAATGATAAAACTGCAACGGAGAGTAAGAAAGAGTCTCTGACAAACACCAAGAAGGATGATTTCTATAATGATACAACAGATGGCTGGAAGAAGAAAGCTGATATCAAAGAAGAGAAAAAACTGATCAAGAAGATCAAGATCACAGATAATCACAGCTTTACGATCCAGACTCCAACTCCGACACCGGACCCGGATGTAACTGAGACACCGACAGCAGATTCTGCAGAGGCTGAGGCAACCGAGACACCGGAGACAGAGGGAGATTCTGCAAAGGCTGATGAGGAGACTGCAGATAGTACAGAATCTGAGGCAGCTGCTACACCGGAAGCTGAGAAATAAGATACAATGTTTACAATGGAATGATAAGAGAAAAGACAACGAGCCGTGTACGGATTTATCGTACACGGCTCGTTTTTTGTAATGCTCATGCCTGCTTTATGGATCGTCAGATTAGATCGAGATGCTCCAGTGCGTGAAGAATCCCGTCCCTGTCTACTGCGCTTGTCTGGTATGTGCAGTGTTTTTCGATGCCTCCGTAAGAATTTCCCATAGCAACGCCGACTCCGGCAGCTTTCAGCATGGGAAGGTCGTTGGGACTGTCTCCGAATGCATAGCAGTTTTCCCTGGGGATGGAAAGGCGATCCAGGAGAAATTCCATGCCTGTGGCTTTGCTGGTACCCTTTTGTGTGACTTCCCAGATTCCGTCTCCGTGATCAAAATAGGTGTAATGATCATTACAGAAGCTGCGGAATTTTTCGACATCGGAATCCGGCAGCATATGTACCAGGAATTTGTCATAGGAGTAAGTGCAGGCATCCTCCCGATTGAATTTCGTGATGTCGACCATTGGAATTTCTTTTCGCATTTTGACTCCGAATTCGGACTGGGCCGGAGATGCGCCATCATACAGGATCTCAGTGTTGGATTCAAAAATTGCCTCGATCTTGCATTTGCGGAGAAGGTCTACGGTTTCCTTGCACAGAAGATTTGGGACTGTGCGGAAAAAAAGCAATTTGTTGTCCATGTAAATGTGGGTTCCACAGCCGTATATATAGCCATCGAAATGAAGCTCTGAGAGTGCAGAGGGCATCATTACTTTGGTGCGGCCGGTGTTGATGAAAAGAAGATGACCGTTTTCATGGGCTTTTGTGAGGGCGCGGCTGGTGCTCTCCGGAACCTTGAAGGGGTGAGGCGTAAGCAGTGTGCCGTCTATGTCGAAGAACAGGATTTTTTTATCGTTCATATGGTCTCCTTTAAAATGGGATTTCTTCTTCGGTGTTACTGTTATCAATGTCAGTAATATCATTAACAGGAAGCGGTTCTGCGGATGTATCTTCAACAGAGTTCAGTGTGCTGACACGGATGCCGTTGAGTTCTATTTCACTTTCCATGGGGATCACAAGGCATTTTCGGCCATCGATGATGCGGGTTTCTACCAGTTCTGCCCGGTCCGGCGCTACGTGGATCACCACGTCAGGGGTTTTGATCTCGAATTTCCGGGTGTTGGTGATGTTGGATGCTACCAGAGCTGATTTTTCTCCTGCGGCAAGCTCATACTGTTCATCGAAGTTCTGGAGCTTTTCGTCTTCTACGCCGCATTCTTCGAAGAGACGTTTGACTTCGGATTTGGTGAGGACAACAGGTTCCGGTTCGTCCTTCTGGGATTCGATGAGATCGTTGAGCTTTTCATGGATCTCAAGGACTGTGTCGTAGGCACAGTCATCACCAAGGGTTTCTTCCACCAGAGCATTGAAGGAGTCACGCTGGGTTCCGGCAGATAGTGGTGTGGTGCAGCCGAAGACTTCTTCCATCATGGTGGAGCGGAGATTTTCGGCGTTTTTGGTGTAGTAGAGAAGTCCGTGGATATCGGTACTGCGGTCGTTGAACTGTGGGAAAAGGAAGCCCCAGTCAGGCATTTCTACCAGCCAGTCCCGGATACGGTCTTCAATATTGTTTGTCTCTGCATTGTAATGCAGGCCTGCTTTGGAGAGCTTGACCGGGCAGATACTGCAGAGGATGTGATCGTAGATCTCATCGGAAGCGTCGAACATTTCGGCACCGTCGGAGGATTTGCCGGGGATGTCGTAGACTGCGTGGATGAGGATGATGTAGTAGTTTTCACCGTAGTCGTAGTTTTCTATGATTCTGTCGTAGAAGGCTTCGGTGAGGGTGTCGTCGGTGAGTTTGCTTTTGCGGAGTTTCATGAGGAAGTTTTGGGTTCCGCCTTCGGTTTCCTGATCCAGAGGAAATTCCATGTTGATGAGGTTTTTTCCGATGGTGCCGGTGAGGGTTTTTCGGAAGATGTCGAAGTATTTGAAGGTTTCTTCCTCTGATAAGGATAAGAAGGCTTCTTTGAGTTCGGTTTTTTTGTTTTTTTCACCGTCTACGTAGCAGCCGCAGATGCGGGTGATGGAGCAGCGGTCAGGGGTGAATTGTTTTTTTATTTCTGCGATTTCTTTTTTGTTCATGTGTGGTTTACCTCGGTTTTTTAATTAGTTTGATTATAGCACAGGTGTTTGGTGTGGGCAAGATGACACGGACGGACGTGTGAGATTTGCAGCAGAAGTCCGGGTGCCGTCGTTTCGCCTGGTCATACTAAGCGTCTGAGGTGCCTCACGGAGCGGCCGGCCCATAACTCGCCATGTACGCTGATGCGTACCTGGCTCAGACAGATGGACCTTACCCTGCGGCTTGTGGCCGCCGGGTACCTCTCCGTGAACCACCTCAGACGCTAAGTATGGACCAAGGCTCACTCCAAAGCACCCGGACTTCTGCTGCAAACCTCACACTGTGCGGTCATGGTGGGAGGGGTAGAGTGGTCTGACGGGAGTTGGATGAGCCATCAGCGCTGCGCTGGATGGCTGGGAGGAAAGGCTGAGTTTCCATGTGGTTTGGAGGGAGGTTGTGAGCGTCGGCGCGTTGCTGGACGCTTGTAGTTTGGAAGGTTGAGATTCCATGTGGTTTGGAGGGAGGTTGTGAGCGTCGGCGCGTTGCTGGACGCCTGTAGTTTGGAAGGTTGAGATTCCATGTGGTTTGGAGGGAGGTTGTGAATGTCGGCGCGTTGCTGGACGCTGGAAGGTGGTGTCGAAATTTGGAGATGGGTTTTTGTGGTGTTGTGGTGGGATGTGTGGTATGATTTGTATATCTTATAAGATCTATCCATTTATTTGGTTTCTTTTTGCTTCAATGTCTGAAGCGTTTTTTCAAAAATATTTATAAAAACTGTATACAGGGTTTCTGAAGTGTTTGGTTGATGGTATAATTGTATATACCAGAAGGAGTATTGTTTGAGAGATAATACGATTTTTGATGATGTTTTTCGTACTATGATGGAGAAAATGACGTTTCTGGTCGTGCCTTTGATCAATGATGTTTTTCATACATCATACCCGGCTGATATGGAGATTGTGCAGCTGCGTAACGAGTATCAGCGGGTGGATGGTGAGATTATTACGGATTCGCGGCTGTTGATCGGAAACAGGATTTATCATATAGAATGCCAGAGTACGGATGACACGACAATGGCTGTACGGATGATAGAGTATGATTTTGCAACTGCTGTTGAGTTTGCCAGAAAGCAGGGACGGAGGTATCGGATGGAGTTTCCACGTTCTTGTGTGTTGTATCTGAGAAATAGTAGGAATACGCCGGATTTTCTGGAAGTGGATGTGGTTTTTCCGGATGGGGGATGTCATTTGTACAGAGTGCCTGCCATTAAAGTAGAGAATTATACAAAAGATAAGATATTTGAAAAGAGTCTTCTTATGCTGCTTCCTTTTTATATCATGCGATATGAAAAAAGAGGGCATGAGATGAGTGAGAATCCACAACTTTTTCAGGAATTACTGAATGAATATGAAGTGATCCGGAGTAAACTGGAGGTAGAGATCACTGAATCTGGAAGGTCTGAACTGTTCAGTGATCTGATTGGACTGATAACTCGGATATCTGATCATATTTTCAGAAATGAGGAGAAAGTCCGGAAAGGAATAGGTGAGATTATGGGTGGACATGTTCTGGAACTGGAATCTGAGAAAAGGGCAAGACTGATGGCGGAAGCTAAGGAACAGGCTGAAGCACTGGGGCGAGAACAGGGAATGGCTCAGGGAATGGCTCAGGGAATGGCCCAGGGAATGGCTCAGGGAATAGCTCAGGGAATGGCCCAGGGGGAAGAACGACTTAGTGTTCTGATCAACAGGCTTATACTTGATGAGCGTGGTAATGAGATTCAGAAGGTTGTTACAGATAAAGAAATGCGTGAAGCTATGTACAGAGAATATCAATTATAATAAGAAAAGATAAAGAGAATCCCCCACTGGTTTTGCTATCCATGGGGGATTCGTTGATTGATCTGAATCTTATAATACAGAATATCCGTAACTGCTGACAATAGCATCGATCTTCTGGCGGTTTTTGCACAGTGGGCAGTTGTCAGAGCGGTAGGAGTGATAGTCCGGGATGTCTCTGGCCTGAAAGATAGAGTGGACAGGGAGTGTGGCTACACTGTCTACACTGCTGTAGATGGCTGCCACGCCGCGGATCTTACCGCCATAGTACAGAACGCTTTCGATAGCTCGGTTCAATGTGGATCCGGTGGTGATGGAACCATTTAGGACGAGGATGTTTTTTCCATTGATCATTGGTTCATAGTTGTCGCGGAAGATCATCTGCCCGGTGCTGTTGAACTCAGGGGTGATGACGTAGATGGTCTGGTGTGCGTTCATGGAAAGGACGCCGGCTTTGGTCAGTTCTTCGGCGAGATAAGCACCGATCACTTCAAGTCCGTCCATGCAGACGATGGTGTCTACCGGAATGGATGCTTCGTAATTTGCTGCGAGAGCGGATGCAATACGCTGTGCTTCAGCGCATCTGGATTTCATAGTAGTGAGATCCAGGTAGTGTGTGATATGGGACTGGGATGTTACGAAGTGTCCCGGAATCATTTTAAGCTGTATGCGGTTGTCAGTGCGTGCATAAATTTTTATGATGTTGTCCTGATCCATAATAAAAACCTCCTGTCGTGATCGTGTTTTACGTGGTTGTTCAGGAGAATTATCCTGAAGGATTACGAAACAGATTTATTTAACCGAATGCGGATTGCAAATATCCGATTAGCTGTGCATATTATACCATTAATTTCAAAAAAATGAAATAATATAATGCAAAATATATAAAAAATATTCAAAAAATCAAGCGTATTTGTTAAAAAATATCCAATATCATGAAAACTTTGACAATAGGATCATTACTATAGAGTGAAAGTACTTGTGAGTACGTAGTAAATTGGAAAGAGAGTGTCATATGTATTATTGCGTATAAAAAAGAGGAGGAGAATCCCTAAGGATCCTCCCCCTGTGAGAGTGAGTCAATATCAGCCTTCAATAGATACATATTTATCAGCTTCAATCTCTTCAGCTGCTTTTTTCGGAATAGAAAGTCTCAGAACACCGTTCTCAAATTTTGCATGGACATCTTCGTTTTTTACACCATTACCAACATAGAAGCTTCTGCTTGTGCTGCCGGCATAACGTTCACGGCGGATATAATTGCCTTTCTTGTCTTCCTCGTCTTTGTCAAGACCCTTGGCAGCGGAGATGGTAAGATAACCATCCTTCAGCTGTACCTGTACTTCATCTTTCTTAAATCCTGGAAGATCTACATCCAGCTCATAGCCTTTATCTGTTTCACGTACATCAGTTTTCATGATATTTTTTGCATGTTTGCCATAAAGAGGGTTCTTTCCGCTAAAGAAATTATCTCTGAATCCAAAATCATCCATCCACTCATCAAATAAGTTTTCTCCAAATACACTCGGGAACATCATAAGTCATTTCTCCTTTCAAATTGAAAAGCCGTTCCGGTGGATCAAGAAATCCAACTGTTGCCGGTATATAGTTACCACTTCGGGTTATTCCGCAGTGGTGATCGTTTGGTTTTATTCTGAACATCTGGAAGTTCTTTTTTATCTTCTCCTTTGTTCTATATGTAATATAACACATGTTGTTAGCAAAGTCAATAGGTGAGTGCTAAAAAATTGTGAAGAATTTGTGTTCCGTAAAATGAAAAAACTAATTTCCACCTTTAGCCCTTTATGCTCTCATATTAAAAAGCGAATCGGACAAGGACTGAAAATCTTATGCAGATTGAACATTCTGCAATGTTATAATAACTTTAAAGCATAGAAAAAACCAAAAAAATCAATATAATAAGGCATATAGACAAAATGTATTAAAAAAATTTTTCGTACATTCTTCTGAGTTGAACAGACGATAGAAAGACAGTATTCATGAGTATGCAGGTAAAGCAAAATGTAAATGAAAAAGTACAGGAGGAGAGAATAATGCAGAAAAAATATGCAGATTTTAAGCTTGGGGTACCGGATTATGTAACAGTGGAAACAGAAGCGGAGAGACTTGTGTGCCAGGGAGGGCAGACGACAGTAGCTGCCGGTGCAACTACTGTGGAATTTCAGGACGCAGGTGAACATGAGGATATATTTGTCACATCCGAGGATGCAGTGAGATGTGTGAAGCTGAGATGGAACTATAAGATCCCGAAATCAGCCAGATTTCTGGGAGATGCCTGGGAACGTACCTATGGTGATGCGGAATGGCATGGAATGAGCGGAAACCGTTATCTGCCATGGTATTTTCTGGCGAAGCTTTCTGAGAAGGTTCTCTGCTTTGGCGTAAAGGTCCGTCCTTCTGCTATGTGCTGTTGGCAGGTGGATACCAAAGGAATTACTTTGTTTCTGGATGTTCGCTGCGGAAATACAGGAGTACAGCTGAAAGGAAGAAAGCTGTGTGCCGCACAGATCGTCTGCATGGAAGCAGAAGGAGCAGATACTTTTGAAACTGCACAGAAATTCTGTGAAAAAATGTGTGCAGATCCGATCTTCCCAGAGTTTCCGGTATATGGAAGCAATAACTGGTACTATGCTTACGGTGACAGCTCCGAAGAGGAGATCTTAAGTGATACCGATTATATCCTGAAACTGACCGAAGGTGTAAAAAATCCTCCGTTCATGGTCATTGATGACTGTTGGCAGGAACATCACCGCTTGGATGAATACAACGGTGGACCATGGACAAAAGGCAATGACAGATTTCCGGATATGAAAGGTCTTGCAGACAAGCTGGAGAAAAAAGGTGTCCGCCCGGGTATCTGGGTCCGTCTGCTTCTTAATGAAGATGAGAATATCCCGAATGAGTGGAGAATTTCCTATAATGACTGTCTCGATCCGTCCCACCCGGATGCACTGGAATATATCCGTAAAGATATCGAGAGGATCTGTGATTGGGGATACACGCTGATCAAGCATGATTTTTCTACCTTTGATCTCTTTGGGAAATGGGGATTTGAGGCGAATTTAAGAGACAATTCCATGGAGAAATGGCATTTTTATGATCAGACCAAAACCAGCGCAGAAATCGTAAAAATGCTTTATCAGGAGATTTATGATGCTTCCCGGAGCAACAACGCAGTGATCATCGGCTGCAATACCATCGGACATCTCGGCGCAGGCCTGATGCATCTGAACCGGACCGGTGACGATACCAGCGGACGTATCTGGGAGCGTACCAGACGAATGGGCGTAAATACGCTGGCATTCCGTCTTCCGCAGCACAATACGTTTTACCATATTGATGCAGACTGTGTCGGTATTTTCGGAATGATCCCATGGGAGAAAAATCGTCAGTGGGCAGACGTTCTTGCAAAGAGCGGTACACCACTGTTTGTATCCGCAAAACCTGGAGTTTTGAATCCGGAGGAATTTGAGGAGCTGCATCAGATCATGCTGCGTGCATCAGAACAGAAAGAGCATTTTGTTCCGATGGACTGGGAAGAAATCGACTGCCCGGAGGTATGGGGAGAAAACGGCGAAACTATCACTTATGACTGGTTTGACAACGAAGGTCCGACCATGGATGCTGCGGTGGAATACTATAATGCCAAGGTAGTTGTTCCGTAAATCAGAAAAAGTGGTTCAGCAATCCAGAAGATCCTCGGCATGATGATATTTTTCCCGGTATTCCCGTGGCGTCATGCCGGTTTCTTTTTTGAAGGCACGGGAAAAGGCAAATGGATTTTGATATCCGCAGGAGAACGCCACGCTGGAGACAGGGATATCCGTGATGGTCAGAAGCTCCCGGGCGTTGATGATCTTGGCTGAAGTCAGGAATGCTTGGGGTGTGGTTCCAAGATGTTTTTTAAAAAGTCCGTAAAGGTGGCTGCGGCTGATATGGAGATAGTCAGCAACATCTGTCACAGTGATATTCTGTAGCGGACTTTTTTTGATGTAATCAACAGCCTGTGTGATGTAAAAATTCTCATTGGATTCCATGGTCGTGTAGGAAGCATGAAATTCTTCCTCCAGCATGGCGATGATCCGGTAAAGACCACTCTGGATATAGGCTTCACTGGAGGGCGTCAGCTGCGGGTGAGTCATCATTTCAAGAATGGTTTCCTGATAGGGAAGAACCGAATTTAGCTGCTGGACCGGAGTTTCTTCAGTAAGATGACAGTGTTCACAAAGTATGGGAGCATTTTCTCCATTGAAGCAGATCCAGATGTAAGTCCAGGGATCAGAAGGTTCCGCTTTGTAGAGAGAACTGGTCATAGGAGGAATGAAAAAGCACTGTCCGGCTTTCAAGGTATATTTCCGGTTGTTCATATAGAAATATCCCTGCCCGCTCAGCACAAAGTGAATGGTGTAATACCGCCGTACACCTGGACCATAGGACTGTTCCGGTGTACATTTTTCCCAGCCGCAGGAAATAAGATGAAGTTCTTTTGACGAAGTCTGGCGGTTCATGACCTGCTTGTTTTTCATGAGAGTTTTCTGCCTTTCGATATATGGTTATTATAAGTAATATCAGTTTAAAATATTTGATCTGAGGTGTAAAGAACAAAGATGAACTGATAGGACAAAAGACAGTTGCCGTGCAATAAACGTGCGGCAGCTGTTTTTTATATCCTGGCGTTGTCTTGACACTTGTAAAAGAAAAAGGTTTACCGCCAGGAAAAATATCGTTATAATAGGAGAAACGCAGTTTTTCTGCGGCAAAAATATAACGGTCCGGGAGATATCTGTGTCAGAAATATTGCTTATCCGGTGATATATCAGATGATATGAGGAATTTTCCGGTATGTAATAAGAAGGGAGAAAGATATGGCATATTTAGGTGAAGAGATCAAAAAACTTGGTTTTGGCCTTATGAGACTTCCGCAGAAATCAGAAGGTGTGATCGATGTGGAGCAGACCAAAGTCATGGTGGACAAATTTATGGAAGCCGGATTTACATATTTTGATACAGCATGGGCTTATGCAGGAAGCGAAGATGCTATCCGCGAAGCGCTGGTAGAGCGTTATCCGAGAGAAAAATATCAGTTAGCCACCAAGATGGCAGCCTGGATCAACTGCAAGACAAGAGATGAAGCTCTTGCACAGTTTAAAACATCTCTGGAGAGAACAAAGGCAGGATATTTCGACTTTTATCTTCTCCACAATCTTGGAGAGCACAGAACAAAATATTTTGATAAGTACGGTTTATGGGACTGGATCCATGAACAGAAGGAAGCCGGTCTGATCAGACATGCAGGATTTTCGTTCCACTCCACACCGGAGGAGCTGGATGCACTTCTCACTGCACATCCGGAAATGGAATTTGTACAGCTGCAGATCAATTACGCAGACTGGGAAAATCCGGTGATCCAGTCAAGAGCCTGCTACGAGGTAGCCAGAAAACATGGAAAACCGGTCATTATCATGGAACCTGTAAAAGGCGGCATGCTTGCAACTCCGCCGGAAGCAGTGGAAAAGCTTCTGAAGGAAGCAGAGCCGGAAGCATCCACAGCATCCTGGGCAATCCGTTTTGCGGCAAATCTGGAAGGCGTGATCACCGTACTTTCCGGAATGAGCAATGTTGCACAGATGGAGGATAACCTTTCCTTTATGAAGGATTTCAATGGCCTTACTGACAGTGAGAAGGAGACTCTTGATAAGGCAAGAGAGGCTATGAGCAAAATTCCTCTGATCCCATGTACAACCTGTAACTACTGTGCAAAGGTCTGTCCGATGGAAATTGGAATTTCCGGTTCTTTTACAGCAATGAATTATCTGACATTGTACGGAAATAAAGCCGCCGCAGCGCATCAGGAAGACTGGCTGGTAGTCAGTCATGGCAGAAAGCGTGCAGATGAATGTATAAAATGCGGACAGTGTGAGGAAGTATGTCCGCAGCATATTTCCATCCGCGAGGAACTTGAGAAAGTAAGCGAGGCTTTTTGCAAATAAAGGAACTGATCCGGCAGGAAGCGGATCAGGGTAAGGAGAGAGTTTAAAAATGGAAAAATTCAAAGCATTTCTAAAACGGAAGGATATCGAGATCTCTCTGAAGAGATATGGTATCGATGCACTGGGAGCTATGGCACAGGGACTTTTCTGTTCCCTGCTGATCGGTACGATCATCAACACCATTGGCACACAGTTTCACATTCCGTTTCTGACTATGGCAGTTGCCACAGTCAATGATACCCAGTATACAGTAGGTTCTCTGGCATCTGCCATGAGCGGCCCTGCCATGGCAGTAGCCATCGGTTACGCCTTGCATTGCCCGCCGCTGGTATTGTTTTCGCTGATCACCGTTGGATTTGCCTCCAACGCACTTGGCG
This sequence comes from Blautia sp. aa_0143, assembly GCF_004167315.1. Lineage (NCBI taxonomy): Bacteria > Bacillati > Bacillota > Clostridia > Lachnospirales > Lachnospiraceae > Blautia > Blautia sp. aa_0143. The sequence continues at coordinate 81,929 of NZ_RCXU01000014.1, read as the reverse complement.
GAGCAGGCGGTCCTCTGGCTGTACTGTTTGTTGCCATTGTTGCAGCTGAGATCGGTAAGGCAGTTTCAAAGGAAACAAAGATCGATATCCTTGTAACGCCTCTTGTAACCATCGGTGTGGGCGTAGGTCTTTCCGCATGGTGGGCACCGGCTCTTGGAAAAGCTGCCATGAAGGTAGGAAGCGTGATCATGTGGGCAACAGATCTGCAGCCATTCTTTATGGGAATCTTGGTTTCTGTATTTGTTGGAATCGCACTAACGCTGCCGATCTCTTCTGCTGCGATCTGCGCGGCTCTGGGACTTACCGGACTGGCAGGCGGCGCTGCAGTAGCGGGCTGCTGTGCGCAGATGGTAGGTTTTGCGGTCATGTCCTTCAGGGAAAACAAATGGGGTGGTCTTGTCTCTCAGGGAATCGGAACTTCCATGCTCCAGATGGGAAATATCGTCAGAAATCCAAGAATCTGGATCGCTCCGATCGTAACATCTGCTATCACAGGACCTATTGCAACCTGCTTGTTCAGGCTTCAGATGAACGGAACTGCTGTATCCTCAGGAATGGGTACCTGCGGTTTTGTAGGTCAGATCGGTGTGTATACAGGATGGATGAATGATATTGCAGAAGGAACCAAGACAGCTGTTACAGCTATGGACTGGGCAGGACTTTTTCTGATCTCTTTTATTCTCCCGGCAGTTCTCTGCCCGTTGATCAATATGTTTGTACGTAAGCTCGGATGGGTGAAAGATGGAGATATGACGCTGTCATAAGCTATATCAGATCTTACTTTAAAATCAAAAAAGAGTATCACAGGAACTCATTGATAGTGATGAGCTTTGTGATACTCTTTTATTTTAACTTTTATGCTACATGTGATCCGGTGGCATTACTCCGTTCCAGTCCACAGGCCTTTGCATATTCATGGAGTTTCTCTTTTGCGGAATAATTCAGATTCTGAGGAACTTGGATCTGAATGGTTACATACTGATCACCGCGGACGGAAGGGTTCTTCATGGAAACAATGCCTTTTCCTCTCAGGCGGATCTTGGAACCGGACTGCATACCTTCCCTGATCTTACAGATAACATTTCCGTAAAGGGTGGGAACGGTGGCTTCACCGCCGAAAACAGCGGTTGTGTAAGGAATAGAAATGGTGGTATAAACATCCGATCCCTTTCGTTCATAGCCAGGACGTGTTCCTACGGTAACCTTCAGAAGAAGGTCACCAGGCTCACCGCCGCCGGTTCCGGGCATGCCTTTTCCTTTCAGACGGATACTCTTGCCGGTATCAATACCTGCCGGAATATGAATCTGAAGTGTCTGCGGTGCACCGGAGCTTCCGTCCGGACCGGACAGAGAGATCCTTTTATCTGCACCAAAAGCTGCCTCATCAAAGGTAACGTTGATGCTGGCCTTCACATCAGAGCCTTTTTGCGGAAAATCCTGTTGATGGAATCCGCCGAAGCCGTTGCCACTGTGAAAGCCACTTCCGCCAAATCCACTGTGAAAGCCGCCACCGTTACCGGTGAAATGCTCATATGTGCCATTGCTGCCGAAACCGCGGCTTTCGCCGTGACTGCCGTGGAACATATTTCCGAAGATATCACCAAAAATATCGTCCATATTTTCACCGTTAAAATGAAATTCTTGATAGCTGCCATTGCCGCCACCCTGGAATCCGCCGAATCCACCGGCACCTGCGCCGGCTCCAGGATCAGCTCCTGCTTCAAATGCGGCATGACCAAACTGATCATACATTTTTTTCTTCTTTGGATCACTTAAGACATCGTAGGCTTCGTTTACTTCTTTAAATTTATCTGCGGCATCTGCATTACCGGCGTTTGTATCCGGATGATATTTTTTGGCCAGTTTACGATAGGCTTTTTTTATTGTTTTTTCATCTGCGTTCCGGTCAATGCCCAGAACATCGTAATAATCTCTTTTTACTGCCATGGTATTCACCTTCCCTTATATTATAGTCTGCAGCGTCCCGGATGATCGATCTGTCCTCTCAGAGGACAGATCTCCCGGACTGTCATATATTGAACGTATGCGTATAAAATTCCCCGGGAAAAATCCCGGGGGCATTACTTTTATCTTGTTCTACATGTAATATAACACTACTAATTAAAAGTGTCAATACCTGCATTGTGGGAAAGAACATTTTGGACTGCAATAAGAGATGTGATTCTTACAGCTATCAGCTGAAAATATGATATAATACTACCATAAATTCCGGTGCGGTCTGCTCAGTAAATAAAAAACAGAGAGAGCCGCAGATCAGAGAAAGATCCAAAAAAGAAAAGGAGGCGTATAATATGAGAAAAAGAACTCTTCTGTCCCATATAAAGGCAGTAAAAAGGCTGGTACTTCTGACACTTATACTGGCAGCAGCTTTTCCGGCGACGATCCGGGAGGCAAAGGCAGCAGCAGGAACCACTTTTAAAGTCAAAGTCACAGATGGATACCTGGCTCTCCGGAGTGAGAAGGCTTTTGACAAAGGCAATGAGATCGGACAGCTGAATACAGGAGATCTTGTGGAAGTTACAAATCGGAAGGACGCTACCTACTGGTATGCATACGTGCCAAGACTGGATAAATCCGGATATCTGGACAAAAACTATATCCAGATAGCAGAGAACGCCACAGCTTCCAACGATTCCTGGACAGTAAAGGTAAAAAAAGGCTATCTGGCTCTTCGAAGTACCGCAGCTTACAATGACAGTAACGAGATCGGACGTCTGAATACCGGAGATGTCGTTCTTGTAAAGGACAGCAGTGATTCTACTTACTGGTACGTATATGCTCCGGGGCTTGATAAATCCGGATATGTGGATAACCGGTATATTTACAACAGTGGTCTGTGGACAGTTAAAGTAGAAACTGGTTATCTTGCCCTTCGCAACAAGGCAGCCTATAATGAAAGCAATGAGATCGGACAGCTGAATACCGGTGACACGGTTCAGGTGAAGGACACCAGCAACGATCAGTACTGGTATGTATATGTTCCGCAGCTGGATAAGACCGGTTATGTTGACAGGAACTATCTTACCGGAGGCTCAGGTACGACAACTCCATCCATGACTGTTAAAGTGGAAAGCGGCTATCTGGCTCTGCGCAGTACAAAGGCGTATGACAAGGACAATGAGATCGCCCAGCTGAATAACGGAGATACGGTAGAAGTCATTGAGAAGAAAGACAGTACTTACTGGTATGTATATGTTCCGAAGCTTGGAAAAGAAGGATATGTAGATAAGAACTACCTTAAATAAAAAGATAAAGGATGCTTGTTGCCGGATCTGCCTGAAGAGGAACAGAAAGCCGGAACAAGAAACGGGGAGGCAGAAAGATGACTCTGGCACAGCTCAGATATACCATAGCAATTGCAAAAGCCGGATCTATGAACGAGGCAGCAAAAAGCCTTTATATTTCTCAGCCCAGTCTTTCCACGGCAATCCGGGAGCTGGAAGCAGAAACCGGTGTTGAGATCTTCCGAAGAACGAACCGAGGAATCGCCGTAACGCCTGCAGGCGAAGAATTTCTGGGGTATGCAAGGCAGGTGGTGGAACAGTACGAATTGATGGAAGCCAAATATATTTCCAAGGAACAGTCACGCAAAAAATTCAGTGTTTCCATGCAGCATTATACCTTTGCAGTTAATGCCTTTGTGGAGCTGGTAAAGCAATTCGGCATGGATGAGTACGAATTTGCGGTCCACGAGACCAAGACGCATCAGGTCATCGAGGATGTCCGTAATTTCAAGAGTGAGATCGGGATCCTCTACGTAAATGATTTTAACCGTAAGGTACTTACAAAAATGTTTCACGAGTATGGTCTGGAGTTTCACGAACTTCTCAACTGTCGGATCTACGTTTATATGTGGAAGGGGCATCCTCTGGCGAAGCGTGAGAAGATCACGCTGGAAGAACTGAAGGAATATCCGTGTCTGTCCTTTGAACAGGGAGGAAATAACTCTTTTTATTTTGCTGAGGAGGTTTTGAGCACCTATGAATACAAACGGCTGATCAAAGCCGATGACAGGGCTACTATGCTGAACCTGATGGTAGGACTGAATGGATATACCTTATGCTCCGGTATTATCTGTGAGGATCTTAATGGTTCCGATTACTGTGCTGTGAAGCTGGATTCCGATGAGATCATGACAATCGGTTATGTTGCCAGAAAGGGTGTTAACATCAGTGCCCTTGGGAAAAAATATCTGGAGGAGATTTCCAGATATAAGGATAAAGCACTGAAATAAGAGAAAATAAAATCTGACAGATCACTGCCGGAGAAGACGGGAAAAGCTTCTGGTATTTATGATACCGGAGGGGTGTTTCCCTGTGTATTCTCAGATACGTAGCGATGCGTATCATGCAGGAATCTGTCAGATTTTTATTTACATTAAAAGTTTTTGGCAGTGGAAATTTTATTCTGCAAGCCGATCACACACGGATCACAAAACCATCCTTACGCGGTTTGGCTGTTGGATACTCACAGTCACGGTATCCAAGAACACAGTGGCCTACGCCGATATATTCCTCTGGAACACCCCACTGCTTCTTCAGCTCTTTTCCTTCCTCGGAGTCAAAAACTTCTTTTGCACGGTGAATCCAGCAGGAGTCCACGCCGAGAGCATGTGCGGCATTCATGAGATTTCCCATCACAAGACTTCCGTTTTCCACACAGGTGCCCATTTTGCTGTCGGAAAAGACAATGATCACAGTTGGGGCGCCGTAGAACGGATCTGAGGTGCTGCCCATAACAGCTGCGTTCATTTTGGAAAGCCTTGCAACCAGCTCCGGATCCTGTGTCACTACCATAAGAGTGCTCTGCTGTCCCATGCCGCTGGGGGAATATTCTCCCGCTTCCAGGATCGTATCCAGAGTTTCTTTCGGAACAAGCTCTTTTTTGTAGGCGCGGATGCTTCTGCGCTCTAACAGATTTTTGATGCTTTCATTCATGATCATTACCTCCTGATGTTAAATTTTGTTGAAAATATTTTCTGCAAAAGAAAGTAAATTTCTTTTTATTCTGATAAAAACCATTATAACGCAGATGATTATAGTTTCCAATAGATAGAAGGATATAACTTTACAATTTATAAAGAAATATTATATAATCTGGTTATGATATTCCTGCGGCGGATGCGGGAGAATTTCGGGTGGAGATACAGAGACAGAATAGTTAAGACAGAAAATATGAGGTGCCAGATGGAAAAGATTCGGAAACATTTTTATTTTTCAGGAAGAGTACAGGGAGTAGGCTTTCGTTACCGCTCCTATTATATTGCACAGTCCATGGGACTGACCGGCTGGGTACGGAATCTCTGGGATGATCGTGTGGAAATGGAAGTACAGGGAACCAGAGAAGAAATCCGGGAGATGGTAGAGCGCCTTTCTCAGCAGAGCTTTGTGGAGATCGAGGGGATTGAAGCAAGGGAAATCCCACTGGAGGAGGAGTTTGGCTTTCATGTGAGAGAATAGTGAAATAGCCGGTTCATTCCAGCTCCAGTGCCAGATACAACAGAACAGCGTCCCGGAATTTTCGGGGATTGAGACCACATTTTTTATAAATGTGGTTTAATTTATATTGAAGAGTATTTTTGTGGAGAAAAAGCTTCTCTGCGGCATCAGCCAGAGACATTTCCAGGGAAAAATAAGTTCACAGAAGGTTCTTTTCATCCGGGGACAGCTGATAACCAAACAGCAGAACAGTTATTTGGCTGCAGAGCTGCGCAGAAAATATCCGCCTGACACGTAAATGAACATTTCACGTTTCCGGTACACGGAATGATAGAACGGAGAGTACGGATATCAGCTTTACATAAAAATCATACAGGAGGAAAATAAAATGAAGGTAGTAACAGCGATCGATTCTTTTAAGGGCAGTATGACATCCATGGAGGCAGGCTTTGCAGCTGCTGAAGGTATCCATCGTGTGGATGCGGACGCAGAAGTTCAGGTAAGACCACTGGCAGACGGTGGAGAGGGAACCGTGGAAGCCCTTGTCGCAGGAATGAACGGAAAAACAGAGCACGTAAAGGTTACGGGGCCTCTTGGCGAGCCGGTGATCTGTGAGTATGGCATCATCGAAAGCACAAAGACTGCAGTGATCGAAATGGCTGGTGCAGCAGGGATCACGCAGGTGCCGGACGAAAAAAGAAATCCTCTTTATACCACAACCTACGGTGTCGGTGAGGTGATCAAGGACGCCATCGAAAAAAGCTGCCGCAGATTTATTGTGGGTATCGGCGGAAGCGCCACCAATGACGGTGGTGTGGGAATGCTTCAGGCACTTGGCTATGCATTTCTGGATAAAAACGGAAAGCAGGTCCTTCCGGGAGCAAGAGGCCTGAAAGACATCACAGAGATCACAGATGCCTATGTGATCCCGGAGCTTGCAGAATGTAAATTTCGTGTTGCCTGCGATGTCACAAATCCTCTTTGCGGAGAGCTTGGATGCAGTTCCATCTACGGACCGCAGAAGGGTGCTACGCCGGAGATGATCCAGGACATGGATCAGTGGCTGGGTGCTTACGCAGAGCTTGCAAAGGAGCGTTTTCCGAAAGCAGATGCAAAGTATCCGGGAACAGGTGCTGCCGGCGGAATGGGATTTGCATTCCTGACCTTTACCGATGCAGTCCTGGAATCCGGGATCAACATCGTGCTGGATGAGACAAAACTTGAGGACTACATCAAAGACGCGGATCTTGTGATCACAGGTGAGGGACGTATGGATGGACAGACAGCCATGGGAAAAGCGCCGGTAGGTGTTGCAAAGCTTGCAAAGAAATATGGCAAAAAAGTGATCGCCTTTGCAGGTGCCGTACAGCGTGACGCAAGAGCCTGCAACGATGCAGGGATCGATGCCTTTTTCCCGATCCTCCGCGGAGTGGTAACTCTGGAGGAGGCCATGAAAAATGAGAATGCAAAGCAGAATCTGGCAGATACTGCAGAGCAGGTTATCAGACTGATGAAATAAATGAAAGACATATAATCCGTAAATTTCAGGATTCCTGCAGAAATACAGAGCGTGAGTGTCTGATCTGCTGTAAGAATAAATTTGGTGAAAGACGCTGAGAAGACATTGGATGATAATACAAAAAAGACAGGCAACCTCAGAAGCCTGTCTTTTTTGTGGTTTATAATTTGTAAAAATAAGGGAGCTGTAACCGGATTAAATCAATTTATGGGGATTTCAGTCTTATCCTTCGATCGGCTCAAAATCCACAGCGCCATGCTTGCACAGCGGGCAGATGATATCTTCCGGAAGTTCATCGCCTTCATAGATGTATCCGCAGACTTTGCATACCCAGCCTTTTTTGCCTTCGGTCTGTGGCTTTGGCTTTACATGTTTCTGGTAGTAGGTGTAAGTCATGGTATCCTGATCGCTCATGACACGGGCCTCTGTGACGCTGCAGATGAACATTCCGTGAGTGCCGAGATCCACATAGTTTTCTACCTTCAGGGACATGAAAGCATTGATATATTTGTCCAGGAATACCAGGCCGTTGTCGGAGTGGTTTACTTTCTGTCCGGCAAATTTATCGGTGCTTCTGCCGGACTGGAAGCCGAACTGCTCAAAAACAGAGAACGGAGCATCTGTGGACAGGCAGTTTACGTTCATGATACCGGTCTGCTGGATCACGTGGTGAGAGTAGTTTGCCTTGTTGATGTTGACAGCCACGCGATATGGGTTGTCGGTAAGCTGTGTAACGGTATTGACGATCAGACCGTTGTCCTTTTTGCCATCGTTGGAGGTTACCACATAGAGGCCGTAACCGATGCGGAACAGAGCAGTCATATCATTCTTGTTGGCAAGATCATCGCTTTTTGCAATGTATTCCTGGCAGAGCTCATCAGCCATAGCTTCCATCTGCCTGCGGTTTTCTTCGTTTACTGCAGACATGATCTTAACTGTGGTATTCAGCCAGCTGATCTTTTTGCATTTGGAAAGCATTTCTTTCATAACCTTCGCTGCCAGCGGTGCCCAGGTTCCGTTTTCAATCAGTCCTACCGTGCGGTTCTGGAAGTTGTGCTCTGTCAGTCGGGTAATAAAGTCGTTCATAAACGGATAGATGCCTGCATTATATGTGGTGGTTGCGAGAACCAGCTTGGAGTAACGGAAAGCATCGCTCAGTGCCTGGGACATATCGTCTCTTGCAAGATCATAGACAACAACGTTTGGACATCCTTTGCTGCGGAATTTATCGGCCAGCTGCTGAACGGCCATTTTTGTATGACCGTATACAGAAGTGTAGGCGATCACGATTCCGTCATCCTCCGGTGTGTAGGAAGACCAGGTATCATAGAGGCTAATATAATGTCCAAGATCTTCAGTAAGAACCGGTCCGTGGAGCGGGCAGATGGTCTGGATATCCAGAGCTGCGGCTGCTTTCAGAAGGTTCTGCACCTGCACACCATATTTTCCAACGATGCCGATATAGTATCTTCTTGCCTCATCGTCCCATGGTTCCTCTGCATCCAGGGCACCGAATTTTCCGAAGCCGTCTGCGGAAAAAAGAACCTTTTCTGTGCTGTCATAAGTGACCATAACCTCCGGCCAGTGAACCATCGGTGCAAATACAAAAGTCAGATCGTGTTTTCCAAGGGAAAGGGTTCCGCCGTTATCTACGATGATCTGATGACCTTCCAGATCCAGGTCAAAGAAGTTCTGCATCATGGCGAAGGCTTTTTTGTTGGAAACAACGATGGTGTCCGGATAAGCCTTCAGGAAGTTTGCGATGTTGGCTGCGTGATCCGGTTCCATATGCTGTACGATCAGATAATCCGGTTTCCGGTCACCCAGAACTTTCTGGATATTATCAAGCCATTCGTGAGTAAAATTTGCATCTACCGTATCCATAACCGCAATTTTTTCGTCCAGGATCACATAGGAGTTGTAGGACATGCCGTTCGGCACTTTGTACTGGCCCTCAAAAAGGTCAACCTGATGATCATTAACGCCTACATATTTGATGGTATCTGTGATTTTCATGAGCGATTCCTCTTTTCTTTCTATGGTGGATTTATTTATATGCTTCAGTGATTTGTTTGTTTCTTAACTTTGATAAAAATATAACAGAAATTGATGGCAAAAACTGTTGCAAATACAACAAAACAGGAAAAATTTCCAGACTTTACATTTTTTTCGTGCTGGTATAAAATCAGAAACATGCAGCAAAATAAAATGCGGATAGTTGCTTTGAGAGTCCTCTTACATAGTCTTGTATACAAAGAGGAAAGTACAGATATGCGGAAGAGTATTTTGCCGGTGGGAGGAAAATTTATGGAGCATATCACTTTATTTACGGATATTTTGCCCGAAGAACAGGAAAGAATGCGTGTCTGCTTTAAAGTCCGGGAGAAAGTTTTTCAGAATGGAGAAACCATCATGGAATATTCCAGCTCCATGAAAAAGATCGGTCTGATCCAGGAGGGAAGAGCAGTTCTCTACTGCTGTGACGAGGATGGAAATGAGTATGTCATCGATGAACTGAATAGGGACAGTGTATTTGGCGAACCGTTTCTGCTTCCGTCAGATTCCCAGCATTATTATGTATGTGCTACTACCGTGACGAAGGTGCTGTTTATTGATTATGAGCATGTGATCAAGCGCTGTGAAAATGCCTGTCATCATCACAGCCAGATGGTCAGTAATCTTCTGCAGATGACAGCCCTCCGTTCCAGGCAGCAGACGGATCGGATATACATGCTTTCACGATCCTCCACCAGAAAGAAGCTGATAGCCTATCTGCATTCTCTGGCTGCGGAAAAAAATGCCGGGAAATTCAAGCTGCCCATGTCCTATACTGCACTGGCCCAGTACTTAAGTGTGGACCGTAGTGCCATGATGCGGGAGATCAAAAATCTTTCGGATGAGGGTGTGATCCAAAGAAATGGACGGAATGTGGAGCTGCTTAAATAGAGGAGAAGATCATCATGAATGTTACAGTAAGAAAATACGAAGAAAAAGATCTTCCGGATCTGATCCGGATATGGAATGAGGTTGTAGAAGACGGTGTGGCTTTTCCACAGGAAGAATGCCTTAACGAAGAGACAGGAAAAGCTTTTTTTTCAGAACAGACCTATACAGCTGCAGCAGTAGATGCGGAAAGCGGAAAAGTTTACGGACTTTACATTCTTCATCCGAATAATATCGGAAGATGCGGTCATATCTGTAACGCCAGCTATGCGGTAAGCAGAGATTCCAGAGGACTTCACATTGGAGAAAAGCTGGTATCCGACTGTCTGACCCGGGGAAAAGAGCATGGTTTTGGTGTCCTGCAGTTTAATGCGGTTGTGTCCTGCAATGTTCCTGCAAGACATCTTTATGAGAGACTTGGATTTACTCAGCTTGGCGTGATCCCGAAGGGGTTCCGTATGAAGGATGGACATTATGAGGATATCTGTCCGTATTATCATGAACTGTAAGAGAATTTTGAAAGGATTTTTAAATGAAAAATCTTCAGATCACTGCATACATGCAGCATTTTATACGGCAGCAGGTCATGCCGGGAGACATCTGTATCGATGCAACAATGGGAAATGGCAATGACACGGCTCTGTTAAGCCAGCTTGCAGGAAAAAGAGGACGGGTTCTGGCTTTTGACATTCAGAAGCAGGCACTGGAACATACGAAGGAGCGACTGAAAAGAGATAACTGTCCGGAAAATTATCAGCTTCTTCTGGAGTCTCATGAGAATATGGATGTTTATGCAGAAGAAGAAACCGTGTCCTGCATCACCTTTAATCTGGGATATCTTCCCGGCGGAGACCATTCGGTGGCGACCAGAGCAGACAGCAGCATAAGAGCGGTGGAAAGCGGACTTAAGCTTCTGAAAAAGGGCGGACTTATGACACTTTGTATTTACAGTGGCGGGGATACAGGATATCAGGAACGGGATGAGATGCTTGCGTTTATCCGTCAGCTGGATCCTCATAAATATCTGGTGATCCTGTCGGAATATGCAAACCGGCCTAATGATCCGCCCATACCGGTGCTGATCATCAAACTGCAATGAATACATAAATCGGTTACTGTCCGAAATACAGGACACAGAGCCTGGAGGGAGCTATCATGAATGATTACATATATTATTATCTGCTTGCAGTCAATATCCTGGCCTTTGTGCTTTTCGGAGTTGACAAGCAGAAAGCCCGTCGTAATAAATGGCGGATCCCGGAGAAGACCTTGATCTTAAGTGCTGTCATCGGTGGCAGCGTCGGGGCGATCCTTGGCATGAGATTTTTTCACCACAAAACCCGAAAAGCCAGATTTGCAATTGGTGTACCGGTGATACTGCTGGTGCAGATTGGTGTGGTGTGCCTGGTACAGTGGGTGATGAAGTAAAACTATGAAGGCAATAACTATAAATGCAATAACCATAAATACAATACCTGTCTGAAAAAAATAAGACAGCTGTCACAGGACAGAGGAGAGACCAATACTCCACGCCTGGGGCAGCTGTTATTTTTTTCATAAAAGGATGCTCAAAAATTCCTTCTTGACAAATACTTTTATGATGATATAATTTGATAATCAAAATATTTTAAGATAAAAGATAATTCAGAGAACAGCAGTACAGATTTATACAGACTGATTTAAGACAGATATCATGGAGAAAAATATGACAGGTAAAATATGTGGAACCGGTTCGTGGGCACCGGACAGAGTGTGGGATAACAACGATCTGGCAAAGATGGTGGAAACCAGTGATCAGTGGATTCGGGAAAGAACCGGTGTGGTACAGAGACATATTGCAAAAGAGGACGAAGATACTGTGACGATGGCAGCGGGGGCAGCATTAAAAGCTCTGGAAGACGCAGAAATGAAGGCAGAAGAAATCGATCTGATCCTTGTGGCAACCATTTCTCCAACAGAGATCATGCCCTGTGTGGCATGTGGGGTGCAGGAGCGGCTCGGAGCGGAAAAGGCTACCTGCTTTGATCTGAACGGCGCCTGCACAGGATCTCTTCTGGCACTGAACACTGCGCAGGCATACCTGGCCCAGGGAATATATAGGAATGCCCTTGTGATCGGAGCGGAAAAACTGTCCGGTTTAACGGACTGGACAGATCGTGGCACCTGCATTCTTTTCGGGGATGGTGCGGGAGCAGTCGTGCTGAGAGCAGAAGAGGGTGGAAGCTATGCACAGGTAACCCATTCCATTGGAAAAAAAGGCGGTGCACTTACCTTACAGAGCAGAAATCAGATCCGTTATGAAAATGATCCGAAGGCAAAGGAAACCTACATACAGATGAACGGAAAGGAAGTGTTCAGCTTTGCCGTGAGCAAGGTACCGGAGGCTGTGAAGGAGCTTCTTTCCCGAGAGCAGGTTTCCTGTGAAGATATCAGTTATTATCTTCTCCACCAGGCAAATGAGCGCATCATCCGTTCTGCAGCAAGGCGGCTGGGCGAAGACATTTCCAAGTTCCCTATGAATATGGACAGATACGGCAATACTTCTTCCGCAAGTCTTCTTATCCTCCTGGATGAGATGAAAAAAAGCGGAAAACTGCAGCGGGGTGACAGAATGGTCCTTGCAGGCTTCGGCGGCGGACTGACGTACGGAGCAAGCCTGATCGAGTATTAAAGCCCCTGTTAATGAATTGTTAAAATAAGGCTACGTAGTGAATGCGGATGTTTTTATCCGCTTGATCCAAATAAACCGCGGATGCTTTTATCCGCTTGATTTAATTTTCCGGAGGTAAAAGATGAAAACAAGAGTTACAGAATTACTTGGTATTGAATATCCCATCATCCAGGGCGGTATGGCCTGGGTGGCAGATCATCACATTGCGGCAGCAGTATCCGAGGCAGGCGGCTTGGGACTGATCGCAGCGGCAAACGCACCGGCAGAGTGGGTGCGTGAGCAGATACGTGAGGCGAAAAAACTGACAGATAAGACTTTTGGTGTAAACATCATGCTGATGAGTCCAAGTGCCGATGAGGTTGCGAAGATCGTAGTAGAAGAAGGGATCAAGGTAGTAACAACCGGTGCCGGAAGCCCGGAAAAATACATGGAAGCATGGAAAGCTGCCGGAGTAAAGGTGATCCCGGTTGTTGCATCTGTAGCTCTTGCAAGAAGAATGGAGCGCTGTGGCGCAGATGCAGTGGTAGCAGAGGGAACCGAGTCCGGCGGACATATCGGTGAGACAACCACTATGGCGCTGGTACCGCAGGTCGTGGATGCAGTAAAGATCCCGGTAATTGCAGCAGGTGGAATTGCAGACGGTCGTGGGATCGCGGCAGCCTTTATGCTGGGTGCAGAAGCCGTACAGATGGGAACCCGATTTGTGGCAACAGAGGAATGTCACGTACATGAGAATTACAAACAATTCCTTCTGAAAGCCAGGGATATCGACACAAGAGTAACCGGCCGTACCACAGGTCATCCGGTCCGTACCTTAAGAAACCCTATGACAAAGGAATATCTGGAGAAAGAAGCTGCAGGTGCATCCTTTGAAGAACTGGAAATGCTGACACTTGGTGGCCTCAGGAAGGCTGTTGTTGACGGCGATGTAAAAACCGGAAGCGTTATGTCCGGACAGATCGCAGGTATGGTAAAGGATGTACCGACCTGTAAGGAGCTGATGGCAAGACTGATCAGAGAGACAAAAGAGACTGTAAAGAAAAACAGTTTTCTTGTGGAGGAATAATAAATGGGAAAAACAGCATTCATCTTTCCGGGCCAGGGTGCACAGAAGGCCGGAATGGGAAAAGATTTTTATGAGAAATACGATACAGCAAAGGATGTTTTCGACTCTGCCGGTGAGTGGCTGGATCTGGATATGAAAGCACTTTGCTTTGAAGAAAATGACAGGCTTGACCTGACTGAATATACACAGGCTGCACTGGTCACTACCTGTCTTGCCATGGAGAAGGTGGTAGAGGAGATGGGACTTCATCCAGATGTAACTGCAGGATTAAGCCTTGGCGAGTACTGCGCTATTGAAGCTGCCGGCGGCATGGAGCTGAAGGATGCTGTTACTACCGTGAGAAAAAGGGGAATCCTTATGGAGCAGGCAGTTCCGGCAGGTAAGGGAAGCATGGCAGCAGTTATGGGAATGGAGACAGAGAAGATCGAGGAAGTGCTTGCAGACATTGCAGATGTAAGCATTGCAAACTACAACTGTCCCGGCCAGATCGTGATCACAGGCCTTGCGGAGGCAGTTGCGGAAGCCTCTGAAAAGCTGAAGGCAGCCGGAGGAAGAAGAGTGATCCCGTTAAATGTCAGCGGACCGTTCCACTCCGCAATGCTTGCCACTGCAGGAAAAGAACTGGGAAAGGTTCTGGAGGGTGTCACACTTCATGAACTTAAAATCCCGTATGTGACAAACGTGACCGCAGAGTATGTGGAAGATCCGGCGGAAACAAAAGCACTTCTGGAAAAACAGATTTCTTCTTCCGTGCGCTGGCAGCAGAGTGTGGAAAATATGATCCGTCAGGGAGTAGATACATTTATTGAGATCGGACCGGGAAGAACCCTTGCCGGATTTATGAGAAAGATCGACAGAAATGTAAAAGTATATAACATCCAGACCGTAGAAGATGCAGAGAAGGTCTGCCAGGAACTAGTATAAATATTGGAAAAAAAGATAAAGAATCAAAAATAAAGCAGGCATAGTGCAGCAGACAGAAATGCCAGGTAACAAATGCGGATCACGGATGACCGCATAACATCAGAAAGGAATTCATATGTCAGAGAAAAAAATCGCAGTTGTAACAGGCGGTGCACGTGGGATCGGGAAAGCCATCGCCCTGGAGCTTGCAAAAGCAGGAAACCTTGTAGTGATCAATTATAACGGCTCAGAAGAAAAAGCCCAGGAAACAAAAGCAGAGATCGAGGCAGCCGGCGGCCAGGCAGATATCCTGCAGTGCAATGTGGCAGATTTTGATGCATGTGAAGCTTTTTTCAAAGCTGTTGCAGAAAAATACGGACGTGTTGATATCCTGGTAAATAATGCCGGAGTTACGAAGGACGGACTTCTCATGAAAATGAGTGAGGAAGATTTTTCCAGAGTTGTTGACATCAATCTGAAAGGAACCTTCAACTGCATCCGTCATGTGTCCAGAATGATGCTGAAGCAGAGAAGCGGCCGGATCATCAGCCTTTCATCGGTGGTAGGCCTTCGTGGAAATGCAGGACAGGCCAATTATGCGGCATCCAAAGCCGGGATCATCGGTCTTACAAAATCCGCTGCAAAGGAGCTGGCATCCAGAGGGATCACGGTCAACGCCATTGCACCGGGATTTATCAAAACAGACATGACGGACGTGCTTTCTGACAAAGTAAAAGAAAATATTGCGGCATCTATCCCCATGGGAAGCATGGGAACAACAGAAGACGTGGCAAAGGCAGCCGCATTTCTGGCATCAGACGGTGCACGTTACATCACAGGACAGGTACTTCGCGTAGACGGCGGAATGGCAATGTAAAGAAGGCTCCCCGGAGTCAGGAGGATAGATTGATGAAAAGACGAGTAGTAGTAACAGGACTTGGAGCAGTAACACCGATCGGAAATGATGTGGAAAGCTTCTGGAACGGAGTAAAAGAAGGAAAGGTGGGGATCGGACCGATCACCCGTTTTGATACGACCGGATACAAGGCAACACTGGCAGCAGAGCTTAAAGATTTTGTGGCAAAGGATCGCATGGATCCGAGAACTGCAAGAAGAATGGAGCCTTTTTCCCAGTATGCGGTAGCAGCTGCACTGGAAGCAGTGGAAAATTCCGGGCTTAAGATGGAAGAGGAAGATCCGTACATGGTAGGCGTTATCATCGGCTCCGGTGTGGGAAGTCTTCAGGCTACCGAGACCAATGAGAAGAAGCTTATGGAAAAAGGTCCTTCAAGAGTGGATCCGCTTCTTGTTCCGAAGATGATCACAAATATGGCAGCCGGAAATGTTTCTATCGCTACCGGCGCAAAAGGAAAATGCACCAACGTGGTAACGGCATGTGCGACAGGAACACATTGTATCGGAGATGCTTTCCGTGCCATTCAGTATGGTGATGCAGATGTAATGCTTGCCGGTGGTACAGAGGGAGCTGTCTGCCCTATCGGTATCGCAGGCTTTGCAAGCCTTACTGCACTGAGCACAAGTGAGGATCCGCTGCGTGCATCCATTCCGTTTGATAAAGACAGAGGCGGTTTTGTTATGGGCGAGGGTGCAGGTGTGGTTGTTCTGGAAGAGCTTGAGCATGCCAAAAAGAGAAATGCCAATATCCTGGCAGAGGTTGTGGGATACGGTGCAACTGCAGATGCTTTCCATATCACATCTCCGGCCGAGGACGGAAGCGGCGCCGCACGTGCTATGGAAAATGCCATGAAGGAAGCAGGTGTTGCACCGGCGCAGGTAGATTATATCAATGCACACGGAACCGGAACACATCACAATGACCTGTTTGAAACAAGAGCTATCAAGCTTGCGTTTAAGGACGCTGCCAAGGATGTAAAGATCAATTCCACAAAATCCATGGTGGGCCATCTTCTTGGCGCAGCAGGAGCTGTTGAGTTTATCGTATGCGTAAAATCCATTCTGGACGGATTTATCCATCAGACAGTGGGAACAACAGAAACAGAGGAGGAGCTTGATCTGAACTATATGATCGGCGCTCCGGCAAAACAGGAAGTTCGTTATGCAATGAGCAATTCCCTTGGATTTGGAGGACACAACGGAACATTGCTTGTAAAGAAGTATGAGGAGGACTGAAGCTATGGAATTTAACCAGATTCTTGAACTGATCGATCACGTATCTGCATCAGAGCTTACTGCCTTTACATATGAGACAGCAGATCTGACCTTAAGTATGGAGCATGGAAAGCCACAGATCATCCAGGGGGTTATGGGAGAAACTGTGGAAAACATTCCGGCAGTAGGAATGACCGGTGGAAAAGTCCGCAGGGCAGTGAATACAGCACCGGTGGCGGGCAAAGATCCTGTGGTACCGGCTTCAACAGATGAAATGGCAGTGACAGTGACAGGAAAAACTGTGGCAGAAGCACAGGGAGTGAAAGGTACTGAGCAGTCGGAAACCGTACCACAGAGCGGGGAAGATCAGACAGGCAGCCTGGTAACATCTCCGCTGGTAGGAACCTTCTATGCTGCACCGTCCCAGGATCTTCCGCCTTACGTTCAGGTGGGAGACAAGGTAAAAAAAGGACAGGTTCTTGCAATCGTGGAAGCTATGAAGCTGATGAATGAGATCGAAAGTGATTTTGACGGCGAGATCGCAGAGATCTATGTGGAGAACGGACAGCCGGTAGAATACGGTCAGAAGCTTTTCCGTATCCGATAAGTACCTTCAGATCAGAATCAGAGAATAAGAAAAATTATTGTTTCAGGAGGATAGAGAATGAAGCATCTTGATGTAAAACAGATCGAGGAGATCATTCCACACAGACATCCGTTTCTGCTTGTGGACTATATTGAAGATTATGAGCCGGGTGAATTTGCTGTCGGATATAAATGTGTGACCTTCCGCGAGGATTTTTTTCGGGGACATTTTCCCCAGGAGCCGGTAATGCCGGGTGTTCTGATGGTAGAAGCGCTGGCACAGGTGGGTGCGGTAGCCATTCTTTCCCTGGAGGACATGAAGGGAAAAACCGCTTATTTCGGAGGTATCAACAAGTGTAAATTCCGCAGAAAGGTAGCTCCGGGAGACAAGCTCCGTCTTGAGACAAAGATCATCCGCAGAAAGGGTCCTGTAGGCATTGGTTCTGCAGTGGCATCTGTGGATGGCGAGGTTGCCGTAGAGGCTGAGCTTACATTTATGATCGGGTAAGGTGATTGTATGATTCGAAAGTTACTGATCGCCAACAGAGGCGAGATCGCGGTGCGTATTATCCGTGCCTGCAGAGAAATGGGAATTGCCACAGTGGCGGTTTATTCTGAGGCAGATGAGGAAAGCCTTCACACACAGCTGGCGGACGAAGCAATCTGTATCGGACCGGGACCATCTGCACAGAGCTATCTGAATATGGAACAGATCATCAGTGCAACCATGGTTTCCGGTGCGGATGCCATTCATCCGGGATTTGGCTTTCTTTCTGAAAATGCCAGATTTGCGGAGCTCTGTGAAAAATGCGGGATCACATTTGTGGGTCCGCCATCAAAGGTCATCCGTATGCTGGGCAACAAAAAAATTGCAAGAAGCACCATGATCGCAGCTGGTGTTCCGGTAGTTCCGGGCAGCGAAGGGGATGTGGAGGATATTGAAACCGGTCTTAAGGAAGCTGAGAGAATCGGTTATCCGGTGATCATCAAGGCAGCTCTTGGCGGCGGCGGAAAAGGCATGCGTGTGGCAAACACACCGGAGGAATTTCCGGAAGCCTATGCAACCGCCAGAAAAGAGTCTGAGATCGCTTTTGGCGACGGTACCATGTATATTGAACATTTCGTGGTAAATCCGAGACATATTGAGTTTCAGATCCTTGCAGACAGCTTCGGAAATGTGATCCATCTGGGAGAGCGTGACTGCTCCATCCAGAGAAATCATCAGAAGATGATCGAGGAATCTCCAAGTGCTGCAGTTTCTCCGGAATTAAGAGAAAAAATGGGTCATGCGGCGGTGACGGCGGCGAAAGCAGCCGGTTATGTAAATGCGGGAACGATCGAATTTCTTCTGGAACCGGATGGAAAATTCTGGTTTATGGAAATGAATACAAGGATCCAGGTGGAGCATCCGGTGACAGAGTGGGTAACAGGTATCGATCTTGTAAAGGAGCAGCTGAAGATCGCTTCCGGAATGCCTCTTGAGATCGCTCAGGAGGATGTCCGGATCCAGGGACACGCCATTGAGTGCAGGATCAATGCTGAAAATCCCCAGAAAAATTTCCGCCCTTCGCCGGGAACTATCCAGGGAGCGCATTTTCCGGGAGGAAACGGGATCCGTGTGGATACCTGTGTGTATAACGGCTGTAAGATCCCGCCATATTATGATTCCATGCTTGCGAAGCTGATCGTTCATGCAGGTAACCGGAAAGACGCCATTGCAAAAATGCAGAGTGCTCTTGGTGAGGTGATCATTGACGGAATCGATACAAATATTGACTATCAGTACGAAATCCTGAAAGATGAGGATTATCAGTCCGGAAATTTTGACACTGGCTTTCTTGCCAGCCATATCATTGCGGGAGTGAAGATCAATGAGAATTAAGCACATGTTCAAAAAAACAGTCAGGGATATCCGGGGTGAGGAACAGGAAAACACTCCGGAGGTGCCGGATAACCTGATGCGTAAATGCAACGCCTGCAAAGCGGCGGTTTTTGTAGACGAGGTAAAGCAGAATCAATACATCTGTCCCCACTGCGGAAATTATTTCCATGTACCCGCTTACCGTCGGATCAAACTGATCGCAGATAGAAAGAGTTTTGTGGAGTGGGATGCTCACATGGAAGAACAGAATCCCCTTCAGTACAGAGGCTACGAAGAAAAGCTTCAGGGGCTTCGTGAAAAGACAGGGCTTGATGAGGCTGTAGTTACCGGAAAGTGTACTATAAAAGGGACACCTGTGGCACTTGGTGTCTGTGACTGTCGTTTCATGATGTCCAGTATGGGAGAAGTCGTGGGGGAAAAGATCACGCGGGCTTTTGAACGTGCCACAGAGGAGAAGCTGCCGGTAATCCTCTATATCTGTTCCGGCGGTGCCAGAATGCAGGAGGGCCTGGTTTCCCTGATGCAGATGGCAAAAACCAGTATGGCCATCCGGAAGCACAGCGATGCCGGACTTCTTTATGTGCCGGTCCTCACAGACCCGACAACAGGCGGCGTGACGGCAAGCTTTGCTATGCTGGGAGATATTATCCTGGCAGAGCCGAAAGCGCTGATCGGTTTTGCAGGTCCCAGAGTGATCGAACAGACCATCGGGCAAAAGCTTCCCAAAGGCTTCCAGAGAGCGGAATTTCTTCTGGAACATGGCTTTGTGGACAAGATCGTAAAGCGTGAGGAGCAGAGGATCGTATTGGCGGATATTCTGAGATTACATCAGAACAAAGTCCCAAATAATGTACAGTCCGATAATACGGACATTAAAAATGGGTTCAAGTCTGACAATCAGGAATCGATGAAAACTGTTGAGGAAGATAATAGGATCTGGCCGGACTTCGTTCCATCCGGAGATTTCACTCCTTGGGAACATGTCCAGCTTGCCAGAGCCAAAACACGCCCTACAGGAAAGGATTACATCGAAGCGCTTTTTGACGATTTCATGGAATTTCACGGGGACCGTCACTGCGGGGATGATCCGGCAGTGATCGGTGGTGTGGCATTTTTCCACGGACAGCCGGTAACTGTCCTTGTACAGGAAAAAGGAGAGGGTACAAAGGAAAACATTACCCGGAATTTCGGAATGGTATCTCCGGAGGGGTACTGGAAATCCCTGCGCCTGATGCAGCAGGCAGAGAAATTTCACCGTCCGGTGATCTGCCTTGTAGATACGCCAGGTGCATTCTGCGGGCTGGAAGCAGAGGAACGTGGACAGGGTGAAGCCATTGCAAAAAATCTCTATACACTGGCAGGTCTCACAGTGCCGGTGCTTTCCGTTGTGATCGGTGAAGGCGGAAGCGGAGGTGCCCTTGCCTTGGCGGTGGCAGATGAGGTATGGATGCTGGAGCATTCCGTTTATTCCATCCTGTCCCCGGAGGGCTTTGCCTCCATTCTCTGGAAAGACAGCAAAAAGGCAAAGGAAGCAGCAGCAGTGATGAAGCTCACAGCTGCAGACCTTTACCAGATGGGGATGATTGAGCATGTGATTCCGGAAGCAGAGCCTGTAAGCCGTGAGAACATAAATGATATTGCAGGTTATCTGGAAAACGGAATTGCGGATTTTCTTGAGAAATATGGCGAAGAAGAGCCGGAGAAGCTTCTGGAACATCGCTATGAACGTTTCAGGAAAATGTAGAAGTAATAAGTGCAGTGATTTTGTAGCCCGCAAAGTAAAAATCCAGTGGAAAAAATGCCATATTTATGTTACGATGGCTTCATAAACAGAGAACCGGAGAAGCTTTTTTGCTCCGGAGAAACAGGAGCGGGTAGAGTGGACAATCGGGAAGTTATAAATGACGTGCTGGTGAATCTGTTCAATGAGATCCTCCGACTGGAGGAGGAAGCCATCATCACAGATAAATATAAAGATATTTCCAACAATGATATGCACATTATCGAGGCTGTAGGCCTTGGAGGGGGGAACATGTCCTCCATTGCAGCCAAGCTTAAGATCACCGTAGGCTCCCTCACA
The DNA here is from genome assembly GCF_004167315.1 of Blautia sp. aa_0143. Taxonomy (NCBI): domain Bacteria; kingdom Bacillati; phylum Bacillota; class Clostridia; order Lachnospirales; family Lachnospiraceae; genus Blautia; species Blautia sp. aa_0143. The sequence continues at coordinate 60,691 of NZ_RCXU01000014.1, read as the reverse complement.
ACATCTATGAACAGTCTTGTAAAAAAAGGCTATGTGAAGAGAGAGCGAAGTGAGAAGGACCGGCGTGTGGTATTTATCCAGCTTACAAATAAGGGACGTATGGCATATCATCATCATGCGGAGTTTCATAGGCAGATGACAGAAGCGGTGATCGCAGAGCTGAATGAGAATGAGACAGAAGTGCTGGTAAAAGCACTGGACGGACTGCGTAAATTTTTCAGACAGTATCACGAACAATGAAGAAATGTATAATAAAAGCATCCGGATCGGTAATAAAGGACAATTACCGATCCGGATGCTTTTTGCATAACAGGCATTTTCGACACGGACATTTATTGAAAATGATATTAAATGTCGCCTTTGTTTTTGTGATACGAGAGTTTATTCGTCCCAGCCATCCTGGAAGCGGATATTTACAGAGATATTGCGGACAACGTCTCCTTCCTGAAGCTCCAGATCGCTCTCATCGGAAACCGGAGGAAGCTTTCCCTCAAATTCCATAAGCTCTGTGTAGATCCAGTCGTATGCAGCTGCATTGGCATTTTCGATGGCATCATCCAGCGTGTCACCGTTGGCTTCACAGCAGGCAAGATCCGGAAAAAAAGCATTGTATTTTTTGTCCTCTGTGGGACGGAAAACTGCGGGATATATAAATTTCATAGGTAAGATTCCTTTCTTTTTTAAAATGAAGTGATCCGTGTAATACCACGAATATGGATAGTTTTACCTGACCTAGTACAGCGAATATTAAGTAACCGCCATATTGACTTGTCTGATTTTTCATCTGCTGCGTTGTCGTCAATCGTCGTAGCCACCGCTACGCCTCATTCCTCCGCCTTGCAGATGAAGAAATCATCCTGCGTCAATATGGCAGAAACTTAATTTTCGCTGTACTAGTAAGTATATACTAATTTCAGAATGAGGGCAAGCGAGTTCATGATCCAATGAAAGATCTAAATAAGAACAGCAGAGTTTTTGGGATGCTATAATCAGAAAATTGTCGTATATAAGTAAAAATGATAGATATATAAAACTTTTTATCCTTGTATGTAGGAAATATAGATGCTATACTGTGTAATACAGAGTATGAACGGGGGTTCGAAAGACCTGACGGGAGGCACAGCTATGATTTATACAGCTTTGACGAAAAAAGCTATGAAGGTGGCATACGAGGCACATCATGGACAGACAGATCGAAGCGGGACACCTTATATCTTTCATCCATTTCATGTAGCGGAGCAAATGGATGATGAACTCAGTGTATGTACGGCACTTCTGCACGATGTGATAGAAGATACAGAGATCACATTTGAGGATCTTACCGGAGAATTTCCGGAAGAGGTTGTGGAGGCATTACGTTGTCTTACAAGAGATAAGAATATGAATTATTTCGATTATATCCGGAAGCTTCGGAAGAATCCGATCGCAAAAAAAGTGAAGCAGGCTGATCTGCTCCACAATTCTGATGTAACACGTCTTTCTGACTGCGAAAATATGTCTACTGAACAGATATCACGGCTGCATGGAAGATATAAACGGGCTTTGGAGATACTTCATGATGCCAGGTGATATTATTTTCGCACAAGTCATTTATTGACTTTTATTCAGTTTTTTCATGCGCATGATCCACACAAAATATCCGTGACCTCAGATATTATTGTGGATCTTCTTAGTGGAAGTATGGATTTCTTGCATTGATCTCTATGTAGCATTTGATCGCATATTTGATAAATTCTATGATTTTTTTCATTTTATTTTCCTCCTCTTTTCTTTAACTTACAAATGCATTATAATAAACTCTCGGAAATATTACGTGCCAAAAACACAGAAAAAGTAGTCAAATATTGCGGAGAGAAAAATCCATGTTTCCAGTATACGAAGAAAAAAAGAAGAATCTCCATATTCATCTGCGGACCTTAGCCCATGCTTCACCCCATCTTCATAACTCCATAGAGTTTATCGATATCACAGAGGGAACTCTGGAGCTTGGTATGTGACAGGAACTTTATCATATGGAAGAGGGAGATTTTGCAGTGATCTTTCCGGATGTGATCCATCACTATCAGGTGTTCTCTCCGGGAGAAAACAAAGCAGTCTATCTCTGGGCAAAGCCGGTATTGATTGGTCAGTTTGCGGATATCATCCAGAACAGCTGTCCGGAAGACCCGGTTATAAAAAAGGAGCAGGTGCATCCGGATATTCTAAATGCGGTACGGTGTCTCAGGGCAAACCGCAAGGAGAAGGATGATAATCTTGCAGTGGAACAGGCGTATGTGCAGATCCCGGGATTTGAAAGTCAGAGGACTTTTAACCGGGTATTCCGGGAACGGTACCGGATGACACCAAGAGAATACAGAACATTATATAAGGAAAAATATTTACGAGAGGAACAGACATGATCACAGTAGAGCTGGAACATTTCAGCCTTGATAAAATATGCGATTCCGGACAGTGCTTCCGGATGAGAAAGCTTGGAGACGGACATTTTTCCATGGTGGCGGGAGACCAGTATCTGGAAATGTATCAGAAAGACGGAGTGGTGGATTTCTGCTGCTCTCAGGAGGAATTTATCTGTTACTGGGTGCTGTATTTTGATCTGGATACGGATTATGAAGCTTACATGAATGCTGCTAATCCACGGGATAAATATCTGGGTGCCGCAATAAAGGCAGGAGACGGGATACGGATATTAAGACAGGATCTCTGGGAAATGATCGTTACGTTTCTGATATCTCAGCAGAACAATATCAAGCGTATCCGCAAATGTATCGAAACCATCTGCCGGAAGTACGGAGAGCGAAAAAATTCATCTGCAGGTGTGGAATACTACGCTTTTCCGACTGTAGAGGCGCTAAGTCAGGCAACGGAAGAGGAGTTAAGAGGATGCGGCCTGGGATACCGGGCAAAATATATCGCAGTAACGGCCAGGACCATTGCATCCGGTCAGATCTCTCTGGAAAAAATCTATGATATGCGTTACCCTCAGGCAAAGAAGGAGCTGATGAAGCTCTGTGGTGTGGGAGAAAAGGTAGCTGAATGTATCTGCCTGTTTGCACTGCATCATATGGATGCTTTTCCCATAGATACCCACATCCGTCAGGTCATGGACGTGCATTACAAAAGAGGATTTCCCAACCGCAGATACAGAGGAATGCGTGGGATCATGCAGCAGTATATTTTTTACTATGACTTGTACTCATAGACTGCGGATGCTATCATAGGTGAAAATAAAGGAAAAATCCACGGAGGAAAAAGTAATCAGAAAATATTTACTGCGATTGAGACAACCACGTATAAAAAAGAAAGAAAACAGATATTATATCCGGGGCTATAAGGGAACGGAAGTGATCATCCGTACAGATCATGAGATCCTGAAGAGGATTGCCTATAGGCGTACCTGCGTGAAACAAGTCTGCATTCCTGGAAGATATGAAACAGAAACAAAATATATCTATACAAGAAAAGAAAACAGAAGAAGCCGACCAGTCATAGTTCCGGGCATTCCGACCGGGAGAGAAACGGCTATGCCACGTGCCGTGCGGACAGTGCTCCATGCTCTTTCCTATGGCGGGATCGAAGTGGAGGCTTCCAGAAAGCTGGCAGATCTTAAGAAGATGGATCCTATGAGAATCTTTTACAGGACACTGGATGCGGAAGTTTATAACGGAGACTATAAAGTGCCGATCCGTCTGTTTTTTCCAACAGAAGAGGACATGGAAAACGGTGCCGCCTCCGGAAAAAAACCACCGGTGATCCTGTTTTTCCATGGCGGTGGCTGGGTTACGGAAAGTGTAGAGAATTATCAGCGGGTTTGTGCCAGAATGGCACAGTCTACCGGCCAGATCGTGGCGTCTGTTGAATACAGGCTGGCACCGGAATACCGTTTCCCGGTGGGACTGATGGATTGTTATGTAGCTGCGAAGACTTTTTATACCAATCGTTTTCTTCTGAATACGGATCCGGATCGTATCACCATTATGGGAGATAGTGCAGGCGGAAATCTGGCAGCGGCTGTATGTATGATGGCCAGAGACCGCGGAGATTTTTTTCCAAAAAAACAGATCCTTATTTATCCGGCACTGAACAACTGTTATACGGAAGACTCTCCCTTTGAATCCGTAAAAACAAACGGAACCGGTTATCTTCTCACAGCGGAGAAGATGGAAGATTATCTGAAATTCTATGAGAGTTGTCCGGAAGACAGGAGGAATCCCTATTTTGCGCCGATCCTGGAGAAGAATCTTCGAAATATGCCGGATACCCTGATACTTACCGCTGAGTTCGATCCTCTTCGGGATGAAGGTGAGGCATTTGGTGAAAAACTGAGGGAAGCGGGAAATCGTGTGGAAGTGCACAGGATCGCAGGTGCGTTTCACGGGTATTTTGCACTGGGGATCAAATTTCTGCATGTGCAGGAGAGCTTTGCATATGTAAATCGTTTTCTGGAAACAGAGGAACAGGAAGAAGGAAAGCATCATGAAGAACGAATATGCACAGTGGAGAAAACTTGACAATGCGGCGCTGGCGTTCCCGGCGGTGACAGGAAAGAATGACACCAGGGTATTTCGTTTTTACTGTGAACTGAAAGAAGAGATAAAAGAAGAAAACCTGCAGGAAGCCCTGGAGAGGACACTGGAAAAATATCCTCTTTTCCGTGCAGTTTTAAGAAAGGGACTGTTCTGGTTTTATCTGGAGAGACGTGATATTCCGGCAGTGGTAAAGAAAGAAGCAGGTGCACCCTGCAGCGGACTTTATATTCCGGATAAAAAAACGCTTCTTTTTCGGGTGAGCTATTATAAGAACAGGATCAATTTCGAGGTATTTCATGCGCTGACGGATGGAACGGGAGCCATGCATTTTCTGATGGAGCTGGTGAAAAATTATCTTCAGGAGACGCACCCATCCGCAGAGCTTCCGGAGCTTTTTTCGGATGAAAACATTACGGGCAGGGATATGGAGGAGGACAGCTTTTCCCAGTATTATTCCTCCGACGCGCCAAGAAAGAGAGAGTCCAAGAAGCCTGCCTTCCAGTTAAAAGGCGAGAAGCTCAGGCAGGAGGATATGAGTATCACGGAAGTCTGTATTCCGGTAAAAGAGATTCACGCCCGTGCAAAATCGGCCGGTGTGTCGATCACGGTTTTTCTTACGGCAGCACTTATCTGGGCGATCCATGAAGAAGTACCTCAGAACCAGGCGAAAAAGCCCATTGGTCTGATGATCCCGGTAAATTTGAGAAATTATTTTCCGTCCCGGTCTATGGCAAATTTTTTCGGATGGATCGAGATCAGCTGTTATTTTCAGCCTGATACAGCCTTTGAGGATATTCTGAGATCCGTAAAGGAGCAGTTTGCAAAGGAACTGAGTAAGGACGTGATCGAAGCAAAGCTGAATGATCTGGTAAGCCTGGAGAAAAATCCGATCCTGCGTCTGGTACCACTGGAGATCAAAACCCCGTTCCTTCTTGCCGGGACGACTCTCGGGGGGAGGTCTATCACGGCGATCTATTCCAATGTGGGGATCATCCGGATGCCGGAGGAATATCGGAAATATATTCAGAGATTCGGACTTTTTGCAAGCACGGACAGTCTGCAGCTGTGTTCCTGTTCTTTTGGAGATGAGATGGTTTTAAGCTTTACGTCCAAGATCCCCAATGGAAATATTGAGCGGAATTTTGTGGAGAGACTGAAAAATGAGCAGGTATCCTGTACAATTCGGGAGAATGATCTTCCGGGACAAAAAGAGGAGCAGAAACAGCAGATGAAGCTTTTTGAGAGCTTTACATTTCTGTGTATTGTGCTGGCTGTGGTATGTAATCTGATCGATTATCTGCTGGATAGTCATATAGGCTGGGCCTGGTTTGTGACTGCAGGGGCGTTCTGCACCTGGCTGATGGTTTCAGTGGCTTATGTGAAGCGGCGGAATCTTCTGAAGAATGAGATGTGGCAGCTGGTGATCGCAGCTGTTGCAGGAGTGCTTTGGGATGTGTTTACCGGCTGGCGTGGCTGGTCTGTGGATTATCTGCTTCCTCTGGCTTCGCTTGCTGTGATCTGTTCCATGTGGGTGATCACTGCGGTACAGAAGCTGGAGGTGGCGGAATATATGATCTATCTTCTGGAGGCAGGAGCTTTCGGAGGAGTGATCCCTGTGATCCTGTTGGCTGCCGGTGTGGTAACGGTGCTGTATCCGTCGCTGATCTGCATATGCGTCAGTTTCCTGATGCTGATATGGCTGTTCCTGTTTAAGAGGAAAGATATGGTGCGGGAGATGCAGAAGAAATTCCGTGCATAGAAAATAAAAACAACCGTCGATCTGCAGAGGACTTTTTGAAGAGCTGTCTGCAGACCGGCGGTTTTTTGATCAAATCAAGGGAGTCTCCTGCAGGGTTGCGAAAAGCAATAAGCAGTGGGGGAAACTTGCCCGATGTTCGGAGATCAAAATCCGAAGTCCTCATAGTCCTCCGGTGTGAACTTATGATAGATCATATGCTCACCCTCCAGGGACAGACAATACCGGTAGTCATCCGGGATCCCGTCTTCGAAATATACAAGATAATCAAATCCGGTTCCGGTTGTTTTTTCCACGTGTACATGTTCGGAATAAGCATGAAAAACGTCCATCACTTCATCCAGAGTACAGCCATGACGTGCAACCGTGCCTATAAAGTGTACCAGAAATTCACTCGGCTTCCGGTTTTCGTGAACGTAGTCCGAGGCCTGAGGCGGCAGGGTGATGCAGAAACGCCCGTTTTTGGAAGAAGCCGTTACTTTTCCAAGACGGTCACAGGCATGATCTGAGAATTTTTCCATTGCATGCTGCATTTCTTCTTCCGTAAGCTCTGTGCCAAGAAGGCGGTTCAGAGACTGCAGCGGATAATAAAAACGGGTAACTCCGCTCATGTATCCGATCTTTACCTGTTGTTCCTGGATCATATCCAGGAGATTATTTTCCAGTTTTTTGAAATTCATTATGTTTTTCCTTTCCGAGGTCTGAAGGTTTATTGAACTGCATACATTCAGATCCCATTTTTTTCGCAGATATCATTGAGACAGCAGCGGTCACAGTAAGGCTTTGTCCGCGCTGTACAGACTTCTCTTCCATGATTGACAAGACGGTGGCAGAGATCATTGCCTTCTTCCGGAGGGATGATCTTCCAGAGAGCCATTTCCACCTTTTTCGGATCCTTCATGTCATGGACAAGGCCGATGCGGTTGGAAAGGCGGATACAGTGAGTATCTGTTACAATGGCGGGCTTGCCGAATACGTCCCCCATGATCAGGTTTGCGCTTTTTCGGCCCACACCGGGAAGCTTCAGAAGTGCGTTAAAGTCTTCCGGCACCTTGTCGTGATACTGTTCGTGGAGAATGCGCATACAGGCGCTGATGTCCCGGGCTTTGCTTTTTCCAAGGCCGCAGGGACGTACAATGGCTTCGATCGCTTCCGGCTCTGCTGCTGCCAGGGCTGCCACATCCGGGTATTTTGCATAGAGATCCTGAACAACTACATTGACCCGGGCATCGGTGCACTGAGCTGCCAGACGGACACTTACAAGAAGCTTCCAGGCATCATCATAATCCAGTGTACAGTCTGCATCCGGATATTCTTTTTTTAAACGGCTGATAACTTCATAGGCCAGTTCCTGTGTTGTCATTTGTATATGAACCATCCTTTCAATTTCGGTTATATTACTGAATTACTACAGCCAGGATGATACCACAGCATTCGGAGAATTACAAGGTGGACAGGAGTACAGAAGCAGTGTGTGGCATTTGGGGATTTTATCAGCAGAGCAATTTTGGGAATCCCCCCCAGGGGCTTGTTAATACCCTGACAATTTGGTACATTAAACGTGACCTGTGAGGGACCTGATCTCCCTCACGTGAATAGAAAAGTGCGGAGGAATCAACGTGGAAAAACTTCTCGATGAAATCGAATCTTACTGGAGCACCCGTACAGAAGGGTACTCCGAAGTGAATCATAAAGAGCTTGCAGGAACGCAGAAAAACGCATGGCTTAAGGTGCTGACCAGTCAGTTTCCGGACAAACCCAAGGAAGAGATCCGTATCCTGGATATCGGAACAGGCCCCGGATTTTTTCCTGTGATCCTGGCAGAAGCCGGATATCATGTAGATGCAGTGGATTATACGGAAGGAATGCTGGAAAAGGCAAAGGAAAATGCAGGAGACCTTTGCCGGAATATCCGCTTTTTGAGGATGGATGCACAGAAGCTGGATTTTGAGGATAATACCTTTGACGTGGTCATTTCCCGAAATCTTACCTGGAATCTGGAGCATCCTGATGTTGCTTACAGAGAGTGGGTCCGTGTACTGAAGGTAGGAGGAAGACTCCTGAATTTTGATGCCAACTGGTACGGTTATCTTTATGAGGAAGAGCAGCGTAAGGCCTACGAAAACGACCGGAAAAATGTGGAAAACAATAGCCTGGATGATCACTATCTCTGTACGGATATTGAGCGCATGGAGCGGATCGCCCTCCAGGTACCGCTGTCAAAGATCAGTCGTCCCCAGTGGGATGTAAAAACTCTCAGAGAAGCAGGACTTCTTGGGATCCGCACAGACACAGAAATATGGAAAACGGTCTGGAGTGAGGAGGAGAGATTAAATTATCAGTCCACACCAATGTTTATGGTAACTGGTGTAAAGCCGGATCATTTCCTGAATCTTCCGGTTGCGGCAGGAGAAAAAACAGAAGGCTTTCTTGAGCTCGGAGATGGAGAATTTGTCCTTCCTGCAACCATCATCCGTGGAAAAGATCCTGGAAAAACCGTTCTCGTCACAGCAGGTCTTCATGCAGGAGAGTATGTGGGGATCCAGACTCTGATCGAGCTGTCGAAGCGGCTGAAGCCGGAAAAGGTAAAGGGCCAGCTGGTTCTGGTAAAGGTGCTGAACCGGGAAGATTTTGAGAAGCGTGCAGGCAGCATCAGCTGGGAAGACGGAAAAAATCTGAACCGTGTTTTCCCTGGCAGAAAAGATGGCACAAAAATGGAACGACTGGCAGCGGCCATCACAGAATCCCTGATCCGGAAGGCAGATTATTATATCGATCTTCACGGCGGTGATGATTATGAGGAGCTGACTCCGTATGTATATTTTGCAGGCGTGGCAAAGCCGGAGATCGTGGAAGCTTCCCGAAAAATGGCAGAGCAGGTTGATGTCCCATATATGGTACAGTCAAATGTGAGTACAGGCGGCGCCTACAATTATGCGGCAAGTACCTTCCATATTCCGGCGGTCCTTCTGGAACGCGGCTGTATGGGAACCTGGGAACGGGAGGAAGTGGATTCCATGCGAAGAGATGTAAGAAATATCCTCTGCAGCATCGGAGCCTATAACGGAATCCGTTCCCACAGTACGTACTATCCACTGAAAATGGATGATGTGCGTTATCAGTGCGCCAGTGTCAACGGTCTCTGGTACCCGGTGAAGAAACCAGGCGATATCGTTCATCAGGATGAGTATCTTGGAGAGATCCGTGATTATGAGGGAAATGTACAGGAAATTTGTCGTGCAGACATGGATGGTGTGATTCTTTATCAGGTATCAAGCCTTCAGGTTGTGGAAGGCGGCCCTGTGATCACCTACGGAAATATCGTAAGAGAAAAAGACGAGCGGAAAACAAGGATCGCCCAGTACTGGACCAGGCGCAGCGACAGCTTTCTGGAACAGAGAAGAGCAGAGCTTCACAGTGCACTTGCAGGCCGCTGGATGGCTGAGCTTAAGAAGTATCTGCCTGAGAAAAAGAATCTCCGGATCCTGGATGTAGGCTGCGGAACCGGATTTTTTACCATTCTTCTTGCAAAGGAAGGCTATCAGGTAACCGGGATCGATCTGACGCCGGATATGATCACTCATGCAAAGGAGCTGGCGGAGGAAGAAAAAGCAGACTGCCGGTTTATGGTGATGGATGCAGAAGCTCCGGATTTTCCGGATGAGGAATTTGATGTGATCGTATCACGAAACCTTACCTGGACACTTCCGGACGCGGAGCATGCTTATCAGGAATGGTTCCGTGTACTGAAACCGGGCGGAGTGATGATAAATCTGGATGCAAACTACGGAGCAGCAGACTTTGCGGACACTGCGGATCTTCCGGAGAACCATGCCCATCATCAGATCCAGGATGAGCTGATGCAGGAATGCGAGGATATCAAGCGGCAGCTGCCCATCAGTTCTTTTCTGCGTCCGGCATGGGATCTGGAAACGCTGAGTCGTATAGGTGTGGAAGAATTTTCCTTTGACCTTGGTATCAGCAAACGTATTTATACAGAAAAAGACGAGTTTTACAATCCGACCCCGATGTTTTTGATCTTTGCAAAGAAACAGAGGTAGGATCATGCTCAATATAAAACAGATACAGTATTTTGCAGCCTGTGCCAAAACAGGCTCCTTCAGCCAGGCTGCAGAGCTGCTTTTTACCACGCAGTCAAATGTAAGCAAGGTGATCCGTTCCATGGAAGACGATATGCGTACCCAGCTGTTTGTCCGTCATGCAAAGGGCATAGAGCTGACACTGGAAGGAGAGCGTGCATATATCCATGTGCAGAGGATCCTGGAAAATATAGATGAACTGGAAATGCAGGCACAGCCACTTGCAAAAAGCAGCCTGTGTGTATGCTTTCATCCCAGCTCCTGGTTTGCTGATATCTTCGTAACGTATTATGAAGCACATAAGTGCGATGATCTTCATTATCAGGTTTACGCAGCAGATACCCATGAGATCATAAAACGTGTGAAAGGCAGACAGGATGATATGGGATTCGCCTATGTGATGCAGAATCAGCTGGCGGCGTTCCAGTATTTTCTTTCCCGGAATTACCTGGAATTTGAGCTGCTGACGGAAACCGAGGTAAATATTTATACCGGGAAAGGGAAAGCAGATACAGCAGATGAGGGAGATTTTAATATGTCCCAGCTCAGGCTGATCCAGAGATTTCCCGATGAATTTTCCCCGGATAATTACCGGAACCTTGTAGAGGAAAACGGTCATTCCGCAGTGGAGGCAGAGACCGTAGTCGTAACAAACAGTGATTATATCGTGGAACGTCTTCTTGGGTCCGGAGAGCTGTGTAATATCAGTGGTGCGGATCTTTCCGGCCGTGATCCGGGATATTCCTCCGTGAAATATACATTTCCGGGAGAAGGCCAGAAACTTGTTTACGGGTGCATTTGCCGGAGAGGTGAAGAGCTTAGTGAACAGGGAAAGGATTTTCTGGGATTCGTGAAGGAAAGACTTCAGATTTCCGGGAAGTGATAAAAGAATAAAGCAAAAGACCAGACGGGATTTTTCTGCACGGGACACAGGTTCCTGATACAGAAAAGTCCCGTTTTTTATATGGAATATACATCCATGCCAAACCCGACTGTCCAATATCCCCGTACCGGGGTTGTCCGAAAGCTGTTAAATGATAAAATAATATCAGCAGCACACTCCGCGTGCTGAACATAAAAACACTGTGATGCACATAACCTCCGCGCACTCCTATTTGTGCATACAAATGTTTTGTCGAATAATAACACGACCCTTTCAAAAGCAGTTATGGTTTTGGATGCCATAACTGCTTTTGAAATATGAACACAAATCGCTCCACGATTTGTGTTCATGAGCATGCAGCAGAGCGGAATGCGAATGTCTGTCTGAACTGTAAAGGGCAGTGGGAAAGGAAAATTATGAACAAAGAAAATAAACTCGTCATCCGGATCCTGAAGCGGATCCTTCTGCTTGCTGTGGTTATGTTTCTGCTGTCTGTGGTGGTGTTCTGGCTGGCGAGACTGGCACCGGGAGATCCCCTGCAGTCCTTTTACGGAGATTCTCTGGAAATGATGACCAGTGAGGAAGTGGCTGCAGCCAGAACGAGACTGGGACTGGATCAGGGAATCGGGGTACAGTATGTAAGATGGTTTGCCAATGCAGTTCATGGTGACTTCGGATTGTCGCTGAAATACAGGCAGCCGGTTATGAATGTGATCAAACCGCTGATCGGAAATACTCTGGTGCTGGGAGGAATTGCTTATATTGTGATCTTTATACTGGCAGTTCTGATCGCCATATTCTGTACGCTCCATGAGGATCAGTGGATCGACCGGCTGATCTGCAAGATCGGAACAGCAGCCTATTATGTGCCGGCTTTCTGGCTTGGTGTGGTATTGATCCTGATCTTCAGTGTAAATCTTGGATGGTTCCCAAGCAGCGGTGCCTATGATGTAGGAATGGCAGATAGTATCGGCAATCGTATGAAGCATATGATCCTTCCACTGGTAGTAATGATCTTCAGCCATCTTTGGTATTACGCATATATGATACGTAACAAATTCCTGGATGAGGTGCGGAAGGATTATGTACTTCTTGCCAGATCCAAGGGACTTTCCAAAAGAAAGATCCTGTGGAAGCATTGTCTTCGAAATGTAATGCCGACGATCGTGAGTATCATGGCAGTTTCGGTACCCCATGTAACCGGTGGGACTGTAACTGTGGAAGCTGTTTTCAATTATGCGGGAATTGGAAATCTTGCAGTGGAATCTGCAAAATATCATGATTATAACCTGTTGATGATCGATGTGCTGATCACGGGATTTATCGTATTTTTTAGCAGCTTTGTTGCACAGACTGTCAATGAAGAGATTGATCCAAGAATGAAGGATTCGGAGGTGAGGGTATGGTAGCTGACCGGAAGCTTTCAGAAGTTGAGCTTTTTCAGGTAGTTGGTGCCGGGTGGACGCAGCATGAATCTGAAAAACGAAAAAAAACATTTCAGGAAAAGCTGAAGGGGAAACCGGTATTTTCCATGTTCCTGCTTTTTCTGATCGTTTTGGGCTGTGTATTTGCAAATGTTGTTGCAAATCATGATCCCTCAGGTTTTTATCTCCAGAATCTGAATACACCGCCGGGAAAGGAGTTTATCTTTGGAACGGATTCGCTTGGAAGAGATATTTATTCACTGATTTGGTATGGTGGACGGGTTTCTCTGGTGATCGGGCTTCTGGGAACTGCGATCATTACTGTGATCGGTGTTACCTACGGATGCATCAGCGGAACAGCAGGGCCAAAGGTGGACTCGGTTCTGATGCGGTTTACGGAAATGTGCGGAAGTATTCCGACGCTTCTGCTGATCCTGATCCTGTCAGCAGTCCTTCAGGCCGATGATGTGATCAGCATATCTGTGATCATCGGTATTACCGGATGGTTTGCACTGGCCCGTATTGTAAGAAGTGAAGTGCGGCAGATAAGGAACAGTGATTATGTGATGTATGCAAGACTTTGCGGAGGAAGTTTTGGATATGTGATGTATCACCATCTGATACCGAATTTTGTTTCGGCGATCATGTTTGTGGTGATCTCTTCGATAAGCAGCTGTATTACCATGGAATCTACATTAAGCTTTCTTGGCCTCGGGCTTCCGGCAGATGTAATCTCCTGGGGAAGTATGCTCTCACTGGCAAATAAAGCACTGATCATGAATACCTGGTGGGTAATCGTGATCCCCGGAGTTTTTCTGGTCATTACTTTAATGTGCATTACCAGTATGGGAAGCTTTGTGAGAAGTGAGGTAAATAACCATTACAGCAATCTCTGATGCAGTCAAAAATATTTGAATACAAACCGTGATGAAGCATTCCGAAGTGTAGATAACCGGTTTGAAAATAAGGAAAGATGAGGAAAACAGAATGAAAAAGAGAACAGGAATCAACTATGGCAGAAAATATGCGGCGATAACACTGGCAGCAGTGACCGCAGCATGTACAGGAGCAGCTGCAGGCAGTGTGGTAACCGTAGCTGCGGCAGAAGAAAACAAAACTCTGGTATATGCAGGTGAGTCAGAAAGTACAATTAATCCCCTTCTGAATAACCATGATGAACTTCCGGATCTTATTTTTTCAGGACTGATGAAATATGATGCCAATGGAAAGCCGGTAGAGGATCTTGCAGAGAGTTATACCTTTGACAAGGATACCAATACCTATACTTTTAAACTTCGAGATGGTGTTAAGTGGCATGATGGAGAAGATTTCAATGCAGAGGATGTTGTATATACCTATAAGGAGCTTACAGAGGATGAAACCCTGGGAGCCAGCATCACCAGCAACTATCAGGACATTACAAGTATTGAGGCACCGGATGATCAGACTGTGATCTTTACACTGGATCAGTATGATGCTGCCATGCTGGATTACTTCACCATGGGAATCCTTCCAGAGCATCTTCTGGAAGGGGAGGACATAAATACTACATCCTTTAACCAGAATCCGGTGGGAACAGGCCGTTATAAATTTGAAGACTGGGATGCTACCGGCGGAATGATCACACTGAAACGAAATGAAGATTATTACGGAAAGGTTCCGAATATTGAAACCGTTGTATACCGTACAGTGTCGGATGAGACTACAAAGGCAACCATGCTCCAGTCCGGCGAGGCGGATCTTGCATGGCTGAATTCCAACTATGCTTCTCAGTTCAAGGATAAGGACGGATATAATTACTGGGAGTTCACCACAGCAGATTACCGTGGAGCTGCCATGGATATGAGCACAAATTTCTGGAAGGAAAACGGAGATTCCATCGGCGTTCTGAATTATGCGCTGGATAAGGATTCCATTATTGCAGGTGTTCTTGCAGGACAGGGAGAGCCGGCATACAGCCCGATCCAGAGAAACCCTCTCGGAACAGATAAGGAAGCCAATATCTACTCCTATGATCTGGATATCTTTGCAAAGAAGATGGAAGAGCTGGGATGGAAAAAAGGTGATGATGGGATCTATGAGAGAAACGGACAGAAATTCCACTTTACCATCCAGGTACGTGATTACGAAGAAGAGCGTGTGGATATTGCCAATGTCATGTCTGATATGCTGAAGCAGGCTGGTGTGGAAATGGAAGTAAAGCTTGTTACCAAATTTGACTGGGATGCAGGATACAATGGATTTCTTGCCGGCTATTCAACACAGTTTGACCCGGATATGGCATATGTAAACTTTGTAACCGACGCAAGTGGAAACAACATGCATTATTCCAATGCAGATGTGGATAAATATCTTGAGGAAGGCCGTCACGGTGAGACTGAGGAAGCCAGAAAAGAAGCATATGGTGAATTCGAAAAGGCATATGCCGAGGTACCTGGAATCCTTCTGGTTGCTTATCTCCAGGGAGATTATGTAGGCGTTTCCGGACTTGACGGACTGGATACCACACGTGTTCTGGGACATCATTCCGTAGGTGTTATGTGGAATATTGAAGACTGGACCATTACAAAATAAGGAAAAGATCATGCAGGAAACCGTTTTGGAATTAAAAAACTATTCGGTAAGCTTTGACACACCGGACGGCGAGGTACAGGCCGTCCGGAATGTTGATCTCACGGTAAAAAAAGGAGAGATACTTTGTATCGTAGGTGAGTCCGGATGTGGAAAAACCGTTATGTGCCGTAGTGTGATGAAGCTTCTGCCACCGAATGCACATGTAAAAAGCGGAGAGATCAGTCTCTGCGGAGAGAATATCACAGCCTATAAAAGAAAAAAAATGGAAAAGCTGTGCGGAAGCAAGGTAAGCATGGTGTTCCAGGACCCTATGCTGACGCTGAATCCGACGATCCCTGTTGGCAAACAGATCACAGAGGCTATTATCAAAAATCAGAAAGTATCCGGGGATGAGGCGAAAAAAAGAGCTGTGGAAATGCTGAAGCTGGTAGGGATTCCGGATGCAGAACAGCGCTATGGCCTGCAGCCTCATTTTTTTTCCGGAGGAATGCGTCAGCGTTGTGTGCTGGCTATTGCACTGGCCTGTGATCCGGAAATATTATTTGCCGATGAGGCGACTACAGCATTGGATGCAACCGTGGAAGCAAAGATTTTGGATCTGCTTCTTGAGCTGAGAGAAAAAACAGGGATCAGTATTGTGTTCATATCTCATGATCTGGGAGCTGTTGCAAGGATCGCAGACAGAGTTGCAGTTATGTATGCAGGAAAGATCATTGAGATCGGGACAGCAGAAGAGGTTTATTATGATCCCCGGCATCCTTATACCTGGGGACTTCTGTCTTCTCTGCCTGTATTTGCAGGTGAAAAAGGGGATCTGAATCCGATCCCCGGAATGCCGCCCTCTCTTTTGGATCCTCCGCCGGGAGATGCGTTTGCCGTTCGGAATCCCCAGGCACTGGCAATCGATTATGAACAGACTCCTCCGATGTTTAAGGTCAGTGATACGCATTATGCAGCCACATGGCTTCTGGATGAAAGAGCTCCGAAAATAGAAAAGCCTTCCATTTTGAAGGACAGATTACAGGAAAACAGCGGCCGTAAACAGAAACCGGATAAAAAGGAAGCGTCATTTTTACAGAAAACAGAACAAAAACAGGCGCCTGTACTGATCGAAGCCAGAAATCTGAAGCAGCATTTCCGTATCCGTTCCGATTATACGATCCATGCAGTGGATGATGTTTCCTTCCGTATCCGGGAAGGTGAGATCATGGCACTGGTGGGAGAGACCGGCTGCGGAAAATCCACGACAGCCAGAACGCTTGCAGGAATCTACCGGCCTACAGGCGGGGAGATCTTTTATCAGGGAGAAAGAGTGCCGGATAAAAAGGATCCTTTCGGAATGCGGAAGAAAATGCAGACTGAGATCCAGATGATTTTTCAGGATTCGGGCGCTGCACTGAATCCCCGAATGAGCATACGGCAGATCATGCTGGAGCCTGTAAAGATCAGCCGCAGGATCCGTGACAGAGAAATGTTGGAGAACAGGCTTCGGGAAATCCTGAAGGAGACAGGACTGGATGAAAGCATTCTGTCGAAAAAGCCGGGAGAGCTTTCCGGCGGACAGAGACAGAGAGTTGCCATAGGAAGAAGCCTTCTCATGGAACCACGTCTTATCATTGCAGATGAACCCATCGCATCGTTGGACATTTCTATCCAGGCACAGATCGTCATGCTTTTTAAAAAGCTTCAGCAGGAAAAAAGATTTTCGTTTCTTTTTATTGCCCATGATCTGTCCATGGTACGTTTTTTAAGTGATACAACCGGTGTGATGAAAAACGGAAAGCTGGTAGAAATGGCACCTACAAAAGAGCTTTTTGAAAATCCGCAGCATCCTTATACACAGTCCCTGCTTTCTGCGATCCATATCCCGGATCCGCTGGAAGAGAGAAAACGGAGGCTGATCGAGTATGAAGAGCCACAGTCTCTTGGAGAGGGCTGGAAAGAATTATCCGCATGTCACTGTGTGAGAATATAAGAACATAATGGAATACATATGCATGACAAAATGGAATATGTAAAATCCCCCCGCCGGGGTTGTGGCAGAACAGCCGTGTTGTTAAACTTTTGTTATTCGAAATACTGAGAAACAAAGTGCGGAGAGGAAAATATGGGAAAATATATAATAAAACGGTTGCTGCAGCTGATCCCGGTCCTGATCGGGATCACATTTCTTTCTTTTGCCATGATGCGGCTTGCCGGCGGAGATGCAGTAACTTATATGTATGAAAATGCAGGCTCTGCAGTATCCCAGGAGGTCATTGATAATGCGAAGGCAGAATATGGCCTTGATAAACCATTCCTTGTACAATATGCTGCCTGGTTTGCGGGAATGGTAACCGGAGATATGGGAGAGAGCTATGTGTCTCACAGAGATGTCTATGAAACCTTTATTTCAAAGCTTCCGGCAACGATGATGCTGACTCTGTCATCGATCCTTCTTACAATTGTTCTTGCGATCCCGTTGGGAATCCTGTCAGCAGTAAAGCACAACAAATGGGTAGATTATCTGATAAGATTTTTAAGCTTTATCGGCAATTCCATGCCGAATTTTTTTGCTGCCATGGTCCTGATGTATTTTCTGTCCATCAGGCTGGGCGTTTTACCGGTAGTCACAAATACAGATCTCGGACAGAGTATTATTCTGCCGACACTGACACTGGCGATCTCCATGGCTGCAAAATATACCAGACAGGTGCGTGCCACGGTTCTGGAAGAACTGAATAAGGATTATGTGACCGGAGCCCGGGCAAGAGGGATCCGCAGTCGTGTGATCATTTGGAAGAGTGTAATGAAGGCTTCCATGCTGACGATCATCACACTGCTGGCTCTGTCCATCGGCAATCTTCTGGGAGGAACTGCCATTGTGGAAAATATCTTTATGTGGGATGGTGTCGGAAAACTGGCGGTAGATGCGATCACCATGCGTGACTATCCGATCATCCAGGCTTATGTGGCCTGGATGGCGGTTATTTATGTTCTGGTAAATCTGGTGACAGATATTATTTACCACTATCTGGATCCGAGAGTACGACTTGGAGGTGACAGAGCATGAGTGGAAAAAATAATATCACAGTCCGGAAGCAGAAGATCCGGAAAAATCATACAAAAGCAAAGCTTGTCTTTTTTCTTGTGCTTACAGCATTGCTTCTGTTTGTAGCGGCATTTGCAAAATATCTCTGCCCTTATGATCCTTATGTCCAGGATCTGGCACTTGCCCAGAAACCGCCGGGACCGGAGCATCTGCTCGGGACAGACCGTTATGGAAGAGATATGTTTTCCCGTGTGATCATAGGAAGTACGACCAGTATTTATGCAACGCTGCTCCTGGTTGCGGTGATCACTGTGGCAGGAACGGCTATTGGTATTTTCTGTGGCTGGAAGGGCGGCAAAGCCGATACCGTTCTGATGCGTATCTCCGATCTGTTCCTGGCTTTTCCGGGACTGGTATTTGCCCTGGCAGTAGCAGGTGTTCTGGGAGGCGGTATCCAGAATGCGATCATTGCCCTGGCAGTGATCAGCTGGCCGAAGTTTGCGAGACTTGCCAGAGGGCTTACTCTGACTCAGAAGGACTCTGCATATCTTATGGCGGCGAAGCTTTCCGGAAGCAGTACAGGAAAGCTTCTGCTCAAACATATCCTTCCCAATATCGCAGGCCCCATCCTTGTTACGTCAGTTCTTGATATCGGAACCATGATGATGGAGCTGGCAGGACTTTCCTTTCTCGGGCTTGGGGTAAAGCCTCCAATGGCAGAATGGGGAAGTATGATCAGCGATGGAAGAAGTATGCTGCAGATTTCACCGTGGATGGTACTTGCTCCGGGAATGGCGATTTTTATTACAGTAATGATCTTTAATCTTCTGGGAGATACGATCCGGGATTATATGGATCCGAAGGAACGAAACAGGAGAAAAGGATAACAGGCACTTATAAATAAACATAACAGAGAAAGTGAGAGCGGAGATTATGAAGAAAAAGATTCTGGCAGCAGTGCTTGCAGCGGCAATGGTCATGAGCATGACAGGAGTTTCGGCAGCAGCAAAAAGCAAAGAAAAGAGTGAAGGAACTACCTTTGTTTACGGAACTACCGGATATAGTGAAGAAATGGGAGATGCAGGATTAAACCCTCACGACAATTATTCCGGATGGAGCTGTCTTCGTTATGGCGTAGGAGAAACACTGTTTAAGTACAATGACAACATGGAGGTAGAGCCATGGCTTGCTACAGACTATGAATTTACAGACGATAATACAGTAAAGATCACCCTTCGTGATGGTGTGAAATTTTCCAGCGGAAGAACCATGGACGGAGAAGCGGTAAAGGAATGCCTGGAGGATCTGATCGCAAACCATGACCGTGCACCTTACGATATGAAGATCGATAAGATCGAAGCAGATGGAATGACAGTAACGATCCATACTTCCGAACCATGTCCGGCACTGATCAATTATCTCGGTGATCCATATGGTGCTATCATTGATATGGATTATGGCGTACAGGGAGAGGGAGGCTCTGCAAATGTGGCAGGAACAGGCCCTTATGTTGCAACAGAGGTATCTCCTACAGAGATCAAGCTGGTAAAAAATGAGGATTACTGGGGCGGAGATGTAAAGGTAGACAACGTTATCGTAAAATCCTTCTCAGACGGAAGTGCCCTGACAGCAGCATTACAGACAGGCGATATACAGGGAACCTATGGACTTCAGTATGATAACTATGCGCTTTTTGACGGAAATCCGGACTATCAGATCAGCTCTGTAGCAACAAGCCGATGTTTCTTCGGACAGTTTAATATGAAGTCTGAACTGATGCAGGATCAGAATGTGAGAAAAGCCATTGAGATGGGAATCGATAAGGACGGCTTCTGCAGTGTGATCATGGAAGGACGAGGTGTTCCGGCAGTGGGAGCCTTCCCAAGCAGCTTTTCCTATGGAAACGATGCAGTAAAGGCACCGTCCTATGATCCGGAAGAGGCGAAAAAGCTTCTGGAAGAATCCGGATGGACAGATACGGATGGAGATGGCTATGCAGATAAGGACGGAAAGAAGCTGTCCATCACATGGCTGACCTATCCAACCCGTCTGGAACAGCCTAAGCTTGCAGAATATGCACAGTCCACTTTAAAGGACATCGGAATTGAGGTCGATGTCAACAATACAGCAGACCATGCGACGTATGCAAAGAATGGAGAATTTGATGTATATGTAAGCTCGCTTACAACTGCACCTACCGGCGATCCGGAATATTTCTTCACAAGTACAGTTGTATCTGACGCTGCCAAAAATTATGGCAAATACAGCAATTCGGATCTTGATGATATCGTAGCGAAGCTGCATGAGACCTTTGATACAGATGAGAGAGGCAAGCTTGCTGTGGAAGCACAGCAGACCATTCTGGATGATGATGCGTATTTCTTTGTTTCTCATCTGAATATGGGACTTGTGTCAAAGTCAAATGTATCAGGGCTGACTGCTCACCCATGTGATTATTACGAGATCACGGCAGATCTGGAAGTGAAATAAGATGGAATTATTGTTGAAGCTTGAGCATGTGACGATCTGTTACAACGGAGAACCGGTTGTACATGATGTGGATCTGGAACTGAATAAAGGGGAGATCCTGGGGGTGGTAGGCGAATCCGGAAGCGGAAAAAGTACCATCATCAAGGCAATCATGGGACTTCTGGGAAATGAAGGCACGGTGACAGAAGGGGATATCTGGTACAAAGGAAAAAATGTGGTGGATATGCCGGAAAAAGAATTATGCAGACTTCTGGGTCCTGAGATCGCCATGGTCTTTCAGGATTCAGGAGCAGCCCTTTGTCCCATCCGCACCGTAGGCGATCAGATCTATGAGAGTATGCGGGAGCATGAAAGGATCAGCCGTAAGGAATGTGCGGAGCGTGCCGTCCGGATGATGGCTAAGATTGGTCTCAAGGATGGGGAACGTGTTTTGCAAAGCTACCCATTTGAATTGTCCGGCGGTATGAATCAGCGTGTGGGAATCTGTATTTCCATGCTGCAGAATCCGTCGCTTCTTCTGGCAGATGAGCCTACCAGTGCCCTGGATGTAACCATACAGAAACAGGTGGTTGAGGAAATGCTGCTGATGCGTAAGGAATACGGAACAGCCATGATCGTTGTCACACACAACATCGGTGTGGTGGAAAAAATGTCAGATAAGGTTCTGGTACTGAAAAACGGAAAGGTGAGGGAATACGGAAAAACAGCTCAGGTTCTGACAGATCCGGAGGATCCCTATACAAAAGAGCTTATGAGTTCGGTACCTCGTTTGAAACGTACAGGTACCGGAAATGGAGGCAGATGATGACAGAAAATAAAAATATTCTGGAAGTACATCATTTGAAAAAAAGCTTCACCACCGGTAAAAAATCCTTCACGGCTGTAGAAGACGTAAGCTTTTCTCTGAAAACGGGGGAAGTATTAGGAATCGTAGGTGAATCCGGCTCAGGAAAAAGCACTGTGGCGAAGATGATCACACATCTGACAGAACCCACCGCCGGAGAAATTTTTCTCATGGAAAAGGATATCACACATGCAAGGGGAAAAAATCTCCGGGAAATCTACCGGGAAATGCAGATGATTTTTCAGACACCGGCAGAATCCTTTGACCCCAGATGCACTCTTGGGGACGGAATCGGGGAAAGTCTCCGGAATATGGGGATAAGTAAGAAGGAAACCAGGAACCGTGTGGAAAAGCTTCTGCTTACCTGCGGACTGACTCCGGAATATGCAGATCGGTATCCCCATCAGGTCAGCGGAGGGGAG
This sequence comes from Blautia sp. aa_0143, assembly GCF_004167315.1. NCBI lineage: Bacteria > Bacillati > Bacillota > Clostridia > Lachnospirales > Lachnospiraceae > Blautia > Blautia sp. aa_0143. The sequence continues at coordinate 38,638 of NZ_RCXU01000014.1, read as the reverse complement.
TGCCAGAGAGCGGCTATTGCCAGAGCCCTGGCTGTGGAACCCAGAGTGCTGATCTGTGATGAAGCAACCAGCGCCCTGGATGTGACTGTGCAGAAACAGATCATGGAGCTGCTTCAGAAGTTAAAAAAAGAAAACCAGCTGTCCTTTCTTTTTATCTGCCATGACCTGGCCCTTGTCCAGCTGTTCTGCGACCGGGTGATCGTGATGCATGACGGACATGTGGAAGAGGAAGGGACACCGGAAGAGATCATTGAGCATCCGAAGACAGAGTATACGGAGCAGTTGATCCGGTCGGTGCTGTGATAATGACAGATAAAAACAAAAGAACGAAGCCCTCAGTAGTGCGAATACTGAGGGCTTTTTTGCAGGTTACACGTTGACGCATTTTCCCTCACCCGATATAATTAAAAAAGAATCGAAACCGGATGAAAACGGAATAAATATAGAGGAGAACACAAAAAATGGCAGAAAATTTACAGATCAGACTGGCAGATCCCGGTGAGGCGGACCGTCTGGCAGAGATCGAGGCAATCTGTTTTCCACCTGCGGAGGCAGCAAGTCATGAGGAAGTTGTGAAACGTATGGGAGCATTCCCGGAGAATTTCGTTGTAGCAGTAAAGGATGAGCAGATCGTAGGCTTTATCAACGGAGGAACCACAGATAAACCAGTACTCCCGGATGAATTTTATCATGATATCACGCTTCACAGAAAGGACGGGGAAATCCAGACGGTATTCGGACTGAATGTGATCCCGGAATACCGTCATCAGGGGATCGCCGGAGAGCTTGTGGAATATTTCAAGGAGCTTGCGAAAGAGCGCGGAAAAAAAGCTCTGATCCTTACCTGCAAGGAGCATATGATCCCATTCTATGAGAGCCACGGACTGAAGAAGCTGGGTGTGGCAGATTCCTGTCATGGCGGAGCAACCTGGTATGATATGCAGATCTGGTTCTGAGAAATGAAGACAGTAACAGAAGAAAAAAGAAGAGTCAGCTGCAGAAACAAAGGTCAGCTGAATAAGAAACCAGAGGAAAAATAAATGAGAATACGAATGTACAATGTGGGATTCGGAGACTGTTTCTGTATCCGTGACAGAAAAAGCAGCCTGCTTGTGGATTTCGGGGCAGCCAACAGCAAGATCGAAGGGCGGCCACGGAGAGAGGTCTTTGATGTGATCATCTCAGACCTTACCACTATCCGCAAAAAAAATCTGCTACTGACACATTTTCATCCGGACCATGTTTCCGGATTGCTTTATATGATGCGTTACCGAAGAGATGCCTACGAATTTGAAAAGATCTATCTTCCGGATGTATTTTCCGGTCCGGAAATGAAATACACACTGGCGCTTCTGCTCCTTGCGGATGTGACAAAAAAGGCCAGTCTTCCCGGAAGACGTGTCAGCCTTTTTGCCCTTGCAGAAGCTCTTTGCGCCAAAAGGGTAAAGATCGACCTTTTATCCAGAGGCTCAGAGTTTGAAGGAAAATATACAGCGCTCTGGCCGGATCTCAGGGAAGTCAGCCGGGAAACGGAGGACGTATTTAATTCCCTGATCGAGAATCATGAAAATGCAATGACCGAGCTTGTGAACATTGCGGAGGAGGTACGTCAGCTGTTCCTGTCCATGACAGAGGAGATGCCGGAAGCAGAGCAGAAATCTGCTCCACTGTCTGAGGCGTCTTTGGTGGAAGAGGATACAGAGGAATCCGAGCGCTCTTTGACAGGACAGACAGAGCCTGGTGGGGAAAACGAAGGATATACGCAGGAGAAGCTGGAGCTTATAATGGAAGATACAGGCGCAGCAGCTGAGGATACAGCAGAGGCTCCGGAAGAAGCCGAAAAAGAGAGAGCACGTCGCCTTAAACCGGAAAAGCTGGAAAAGAAATTCCGTGAATTACAGGCAACCGGAGAATTTCAGGCACTTCTGGAAAGTGCGGAAAAACAGGGGCATTTTCTGCGTCAGTTCCGCCACAAGATCAGTCTGGCATTTCAGAATACCGGCGACGGCGAGCTGAATCTTCTGTTTACCGGAGATGTACAGCCACAGTACATGAGGATGATCGCAGAAAACTATGATGGCAGGATTCCCCTTCATGAGCATTACTGGTGTATCAAGGTACCACATCATGGTACGGAATCCCATTTCTTTGATTTCAGCAGCTTCTCCCCGGAGAATATGATGATCCCCAACGGAGCCTACTACGACAACAGCAAGAAGAAATCCAAGAATCAGCGCACTTCCATGCAGTACGGCGGTTTATTTTATATTAATGACACGCATATGTATTGTTCCAACTGTGACTGCTGTGACAGCTATGAGAACGGATGCTCCTGCAGGGAGTATGATGTGATATCACCATCGTATTATAAAGATATCTGATCATGTTACAGATGGATTTCTGGTGAGTTATATACGATCCGGTCATTCAGGCAGACAAAGAAGACGGTAATTTCTTTGTCTGCGTTTTTGTTAAAAAGACAGGATGTACATGTGGACAGAGGAAAAGATGATACAGGAGGAAAAATTTTGAAACAGATCGCAGACCTGCACATACATTCCAGATATTCCATGGCAACCAGCAAAGATGGCACGCCGGAGATGCTGGATCTCTGGGCGCGGAAAAAAGGAATCACACTCCTTGGAACCGGAGATATGACACATCCCATCTGGCGGCAGGAGTTGAAGGCGAAGCTGATCCCTGCAGAACAGGGACTATTCCGGCTGAAAGATGAATATGTTTTGCCGGAGGCGTCACGCTATCCTGGAAAAGCACCCAGGTTTGTACTGTCCGGTGAGATCAGTTCCATCTATAAAAAAGGCGGAAAAACCAGGAAGGTGCACAGCCTGATCCTGCTTCCGGGATTCAATGAGGCAGATGCTTTTGCCGCAAGGCTGGAAAAGATCGGAAATATCCATTCAGACGGACGTCCTATTTTGGGGCTGCCCTGCCATGATCTTCTGGAACTGATGCTGGAGGTCAGTGAGGAGGGTATCTATATTCCCGCGCATATCTGGACCCCACATTTTTCCCTGTTTGGAGCGAAGTCCGGATTTGACACCATAGAAGAATGCTTTGAAGAACTGACACCTTACATCCATGCCCTGGAAACCGGACTGTCCTCAGATCCAGTGATGAACTGGCAGATTTCGGCGCTGGATGGATATCAGCTGGTATCACACTCTGATGCACATTCCCCGTCAAAACTTGGACGGGAAGCAGATCTTCTGGATATTGAGCTTTCCTACCGGGGCTTGTGGAATGCGGTGCAGAAGGGAGAAGGACTTACGGGTACCATCGAATTTTTTCCGGAAGAGGGAAAGTATCATTATGACGGACACCGGAAATGCGGCGTCTGCCTGAGCCCGAGAGAGGCAGAAAAGTATAATGGTATCTGTCCGGTGTGCGGAAAGAAACTGACCATGGGTGTGGATCACCGGATCCTACAGTTATCTGACCGTGATGAGAGTTCAGCGGCCATGCCGGAAAGCGGCCGCCCATATGAAAGCCTGATGCCGCTGCCGGAGGTGATCTCCGCATGTGTGGGATTTTCCACGGCAAGCAAAAAAGTTCAGGGACAGTACGAGGCTCTGCTTGAGAAACTGGGTGCGGAGTTTACCATATTGAGAGAGGTTCCGCCGGAAGATATCCGAAAAGCCGGCGGAGAAGTTCTGGCGGAAGGCATCCGGCGGCTCCGTGCAGGAGAAGTGGTGCGGAAACCGGGATCTGACGGAGAATATGGAAAAATAGAATTGTTTTAAGCGAATCAGGTAAGTCCTCTGCAGGATTGCGAATATCGGCTTGATCCAATTAAGAAAATTTCTGAAATGGTGTGAAAAGAAGCAGCTGTTAAATATTTATGTATTGTGAAGAGTATTGCCGGTCATAGCGTGAGCTGCAAAAGGTAAAAGGCGATAATGATAAAGGATTGGAGCAGGATAGAGATCATGAAAGAAAAAATCGGCATTATATCAGACACTCACGGTCTTCTGCGGCCTGAGGTACTGGAAATCTTAAAAGACTGCAAATACATTCTTCATGCCGGAGATGTCAATAAAGATGAGATCCTGGATGTACTGCGTTCCATGGGGAATCTCTATGTGGTCCGTGGAAATAATGATAAAGACTGGGCGGAAAATCTCCGCACCAGTCTAAGCTTTACCATTGGCGGCGTGAAATTTTTTATGGTCCATAACAAAAAAGACGTTGCGTGGGAGCTGGGGGACACACAGGTGGTCATCTTCGGGCATACTCACAAATATTTTGAGAAGATGATCGATGGCAGACTGTGGCTGAATCCGGGAAGCTGTGGAAGAAGCCGCTTTGGCGGAGAGGTTACCATGGCGGTGATGACTGTGGAGGATGGCAAATATCAGGTGGAAAAAATCATTTTGGCGGAAAATTCCAGGAAATGATCATAACCCTGTTTATAGATCCTTTTATGCAGATCTGTTTCTGTAGATTACTGGAATACGCTGATGCATAAAAGGATTTTTTGTATTTTATTGGATACAATCCTTGTAATTTTGGATTTGTAGCGTATAATAAAAAAACGTTTAAAACAAAAGTGGTCTTACCACTTTTGAAAAATTCGTTTGAGCGCAGACTGTGAACGCAGCTGCGTTCATGAGTATGCAGTAAAGCAAAATATGAATATGCGCTTTACATGAATCAGGAGGGATGCAACATGAAGCATGTGCAGCAGTTCAGCATCATCCTGTTGATTTCCGTCATTGGAGAATTACTGAAAACCTTTCTTCCGCTTCCGGTACCGGCCAGTGTCTATGGATTGATCATTATGCTGGTAGCTTTGCTCACAGGTATTCTGAAGCTGGATCAGGTCAAAGGTGCGGCAGATTTTCTGGTTGAGATCATGCCGGTGATGTTTGTGCCGGCTGGTGCGGGACTGATCACAGCCTGGAGTACTCTGAAACCGATCTGTGTACCGGTTCTCATCATGACGTTTATCAGCACGGTGATCGTAATGGTCGTAACAGGAAAAGTAACACAGGGAGTGATCCGTATGGGAAAGAGAGGAACTGAAAAATGATGGAATTCATAAAAAACTCCGCATTTTTCGGAGCAATGATAAGTCTGATCGCCTATGAGATCGGTCTGATCCTGAAAAAGAAGTTTAAAATGGCGATCTTTAATCCGCTTTTGATCTCGATCATCTGTGTTATTGGTGTTCTTTTGATCTTCCATATTGATTATGATGATTACAATGAAGGTGGAAAATATATCAGCTATCTGCTGACCCCGGCAACAGTCTGTCTGGCAGTGCCCCTTTATGAGCAGATCCATCTGCTGAAAAAAAATCTCAAGGCAGTGGCTGCCGGGATCTTTTCCGGAACGCTGGCTGGGCTTTGCAGCATTCTGCTTATGGCGAAATTGTTTGGCTTTGATCATCAGGAATATGTCACTATGCTTCCGAAGTCTATCACAACTGCCATCGGAATGGGTGTTTCCGAGGAGCTTGGCGGTATCGTGACCATCACCGTTGCCGTGATCATCATCACAGGAGTTCTGGGAAATATGCTCGCAGAGGTTGTCTACAAGATCGCAAAGATCGAGGAGCCGATCGCAAGAGGTCTTGGACTTGGAACATCTGCCCATGCTATCGGAACAGCCAAAGCCATGGAGCTTGGCCCGGTAGAAGGAGCTATGAGCAGCCTTGCCATTGCCGTAGCCGGATTGCTTACGGTTGTAGGAGCGTCTGTGTTTGCGGGAATGATGTAAAAGCAGATATCATAGGATTTCAAATGCCCTTTCAAAGTGTCACATTTTACAAGTCTGTCGTTTACGGCAGGCTTTTTTTGTTGTTCGTTGGTAATATCCCGCGGAGCGTGTTACTGAGAACGGAGTGAACAGCAACGCTTTTTTCCAATGCGTCGTAAAACCCCTTGCTTCAGCTATGGGGATATAAGACGCGTCCATCGAATTTATATTCTGACCTGTAAGTGGGGACTGGCTGACAGTGGTGTGCTAAAATAAATAGCGATTGCGGATAAAAAAAGAATGCTGTTTGTCGGAGTGACCGGCAGGCAGCATTCTTTTTTGTGGATATTAAAGACGAACATATTTTTGTATAAAATAAACAAATGTTCGAAAAAACCATATTTGTACCGTTTTATTGGACTAAAAATGAGCTATAATGCAAACATACAGAAAATATGTTTGGAAAATATGTTCGATAAATCGTGAGACGAACATAGGACAGGGAGGATGGATCTTATGTGGAATACAGAGAGCAGCAGGAAGGCAGTATTGGCAGAAGGAAGATATGTGGAAGCTGAGAACGGACATTGCGGCAGACAGAAGCTTTCCTCAGGAATGGCAATGGTACTGGGCGCACTTCTTACAATGGAGATCATGCTTGGCGGGGCGATGCTGTTTAATTTTGATTTCCGCGGAGCAGATATCGTTGCTGTTGTATTGTCATTCATGGTATTATATTTTGCAGTGGTAGCATCACTGACAGACAAGTAGCAGAACGGAGGAGAAAGGATGCCAAGGGTCTTTAACCAGAAGATTAAAATTTTATATCTGATGCGCATTTTTCTGGAGCAGACGGACGAAGAGCATCCGATGTCTGTGAAGGAGCTGATCGCCTATCTGAATAGTCTGGGGATCAGTGCAGAGCGTAAGACTGTCTATGATGATATTGAAACCCTGCGGAATTTTGGAATGGATATCCTGAACCGGCGGGAGCACCCGGCCGGTTTTTATCTTGCCAGTCGGGAATTTGAGCTTCCGGAGCTGAGACTTCTGGTGGATGCAGTACAGTCCTCCAGATGTATCACCAATGGGAAATCCCGACAGCTGATCAGGAAGCTGGAGAGCCTTGCCAGTGTTTATGAGTCCAGACAGCTGCGGCGACAGGGATTTGCAGAGAACCGTATCCGGACTATAAACGAGAATGTGTATTACAGTATTGATATGATCCAGCGTGCATTAACTGAGGACAGGCAGATTTCTTTTCAATATTGTGAATGGACTGTGGAGAAGAAGCTGCGTCCGGAGAATGAGGGAGAACGATATTCGGTCAGTCCCTGGGGACTTGTATGGCAGAATGAGGAGTATTATCTGATCACTTACGACGAGAAGTGTGGAAGGGTTAAGCAGTATCAGGTAGATAAGCTCCAGCAGATCCGTATAGAGAAGGAGGTGCGACGCGGCAGAGAATTTTTTGAGAATTATGATATAGGGGAGCTGACATCCAGGACCTTCGGGATGTTTGGCGGCAGAGAAGTAACCATATGTCTGGAAGCACATAACCGCTTGGTCGGGGTGGTGCTGGATCGGTTTGGCAGAGATATTATGATACACAGGAAGGATCCTGAACATTTCAAAACACTGGTTCGTGTAAATATCAGTGACCAGTTCTTTGGCTGGATAGCCAGTCTTGGCCCGGATGCGGTGATCGCGTCACCGGATGAGGTTCGCGATAAGTACCGGGAATTTCTTGAGAAAAGTCTTTCTAATTACAAATGATAAATATATGATAAAGAAAATCTGTATATAATAAAGATTCAGGAAAATTCACTCCTGAGTCTGCAGGTTTTCAACAGAAATAATATATAAAAAAATAAATGAAAACAGACAAAAATGAGAAAAATCATATAATAGCTGCATCTGAAATATAAAAATAATATAGATAGCATATATAAAAAAGATAATAGACATCGCGATGCTTAAGTGCTATAATGCTTTCGACTCTTAGGAGGGAATAAATTTTGCCATTTCAGGCAGATTACGGACGGTGAAGATATGACTGTAAAAGCAAGAATGCTGAAGCTTCTGGAGCAGCACGAGAATGAACTGATATCCGGAGAGGCGGCAGCAGCAGAACTAAACTGCACACGGGCAGCCATCTGGAAAGCTGTGAAATCCCTTCGTGAAGAGGGATATACCATAGAAGCTGGACCAAACAAAGGCTATGTGCTTCGAGGAGGCAGCCGTTTATCGGAAGAAGGAATACGGCTTTACCTCGATCATCCGGATGTCCCTGTAAAAATATACAGAGAACTGGATTCTACAAACCGGGCAGCCAAGGAGGCTGCATTTTCAGGAGAAGCAGGTCATGGTGCACTGATACTGGCGCGCAGACAGAAAAGCGGAAGAGGCCGAAGAGGCCGAAGTTTTTATTCTCCTGAAAATGCAGGACTTTATATGAGTATCGTTCTAAGACCTGACCGAACTCTGAAGGAAGGACTCCTGATCACTACAGCGGCGGCAACTGCAGTGTGCCGTGCAGTGAAGAAAATCTGCTGGATCGACCTTGGGATCAAATGGGTCAATGATCTGTATCTTCATAATAAGAAAGTGTGTGGGATACTGACAGAGGCTGTTACAGACTTTGAAAGCGGGAACATTGAGTTTGCAGTTGTAGGAATTGGTTTGAATCTGTATATGCCGGAAGATGGGTTTCCTGAAGATATACAGAAAACGGCTGGAGCATTATTTGAAAACAGGAATGACGCAGAGCATATAAACTGCAGTATTCTTGTGGCGGAGATCGTCAATCAGCTTCTCATGGAAGTGGAGACTCCGGGACTTTCCAGAGAATATACAGAAAATAATATCATTCCTGGAAACATGATCGTGATCACAGACGGACAGTGTACAAGGGAAGCTTATGCAGAATCCATAGCACCAGATGGAAGGCTTCTTGTGAGAGAACAGGATGGTTCAGAAACCCTGCTTTCTTATGGAGAAGTATCTGTACGCAGGAAGTCGGATCAAGGTTAATTGAAATGAATTGTATATTTTGTATAAAAAACAGATTCTTTTTTGTGCAAAACAGGCAAAAATAATATTGACATTCTGGAAATGCGGAGTAAAATAAAGTCAACTACAAGGCGTGGTCATACCAATTATAAAAAGATACGATCAGCGCCAAGAGAAAAGGAGGGAGAAAAACGGGAGATTTATCAAGTACACTGGCAGAAGAACTAAACAGTAAGACAGCCTTTACCATTCCGGCGTTTGGTGGAATACCAATTGCAGAATGCGTGGTAGTCACATGGGTCATCATGGCGGTTCTTGTGATTCTGTCTCTGATCTTAGTTCGGAATCTCAGTGTGGAAAATCCGGGTAAGAAGCAGCTGCTTCTGGAGACCGGGGTAAGTTTTCTTCAGGATTTCTTCATGGGTATCCTTGGAGAAGAAGGCAAACAGTATGTGCCTTATTTGATGTCAACCGTAATTTACATCGGAATAGCCAATATCGCAGGCGTATTTGGTTTTACACCACCAACGAAGGACATGAATGTTACCATTGCGCTGGCGCTGATGAGCATTATTCTGATCGAGTATGCAGGCTTTCATAAAAGGGGACTGAAGGGTTTCCTGAAAAGCTTTGCGGAGCCGGTTCCGATCATGCTTCCGATCAACATTCTGGAAATAGCGATCAGACCTACATCTCTCTGCATGCGGTTGTTCGGTAATGTTCTGGGAAGCTTCGTAGTTATGAAGCTGCTGGAGTTTGTTTGTCCGGCCATTCTTCCCATACCATTCAGCCTGTATTTTGATTTCTTCGACGGATTCATACAGGCGTATGTATTTGTATTCTTAACATCCTTGTTCATTAAGGAAGCAATTGAGTAGTGAAGCGGAAGATCCGCTTGATCTAAAAATGAAAAAAATTGTATTTTACAGGAGGAAAAAACTATGTTAATCGCAATTGGTGCAGCTATCGCAGTTCTTACAGGTATTGGAGCAGGTATTGGTATCGGTCTTGCAACATCTAAAGCAGTAGAAGCTATCGCAAGACAGCCAGAGGCAGAGAGCAAGATCAGTAAAGCGCTTCTTCTTGGATGTGCTCTTGCAGAGGCAACAGCTATTTACGGTTTCGTAATCGGTCTTCTGATCATCATCATGCTTGGCTAATAGGTAAAGACGAGATACTAATTCAGGATTAAGAGAGGCAGGTGGACCAGGTGATTAAAATTGATATCAACCTTGTCTTTACTATTATAAACCTGATCGTTCTTTATCTTTTAATGAAGAAGTTCCTTTTCGGCCCGATCATTGGTGTTATGGAGAAGAGAAAAGCTATGATCGATGAGCAGTTTGCTTCAGCAGAGAAGACAACTACTGAAGCAAACCAGCTGAAAGGACAGTATGAGGATGCACTGAAATCTGCGAAGGAGGAATCCTTCAGTATTGTAGAGCAGGCTAAGGACGAGGCAAAAGTACAGGCAGACAGCATCGTGAAGAGAGCTAATGATCAGGCTGGTCAGATTCTTGAGAAAGCAAGAAGAGATATCAGCACTGAGCAGGAAGCTGCTATGAAAGCGATGGAAGGCAAAGTGGCTGAGCTGGCAATGGATGCAGCATCCAGAATCATGGGAAAAAAGAACGACGAAGCACAGGATATGTCCCTATATGACCAGTTTTTAGAAGGAGCAGGTGATCCTCATGACAGAGACGTCCATTAATTATGCAAAAGCATTATACGGTCTTTCTGTCCCGGGGGAGGCAATCTGCGAAACAGGAAGGATTTTTAAGAATACACCTGAGATAGGTAAGATGCTTGAAAATCCACTTGTTTCCCTCAAAGAAAAAGAACAGGTAATAGAGCGGGTTTTTCCGCAGGAAATGAAGAGTTTTCTTAAAGTAACGTGTAAGTATCAGAAGATTGACAGAATCGGAGAGATCCTTGAAGCTTATGATGCTTACAGCCGGGAACAGAAAGGAATTCTCAAGGCAGAGCTTCTTTATGTAACACGTCCTGCCGAAGAGCAGGAAAATAAGATGAAGGAGTTTCTCCGTAGCCAGTTTTCTGCCAGAGAAGTGGAACTTACCCTTACAGAGGATAAAAGCCTTGTAGGTGGATTTGTTCTCAGGGCAGGAGATCGTGAGTACGACTGGAGCCTCATCGGACGTTATAAGAAACTGAAACAGAAATTAACCCGGAGGTGAAATTGAATTGGGTGCAATAAATCCAGATGAAATCATTTCGATTCTCAAGGAAGAAATAAAGAACTATGACGAAATCAGCAAGGACCAGGAAGTAGGCACTGTCATCTCCGTGGGAGATGGTATCGCAACTGTTTATGGCATCGATCATGCCATGTACGGTGAGGTCGTGACCTTCGAGAATGGTCTGAAAGGTATGGTACAGGATGTCCGTGCCAACAGCATGGGATGTATTCTTTTCGGAAAGGATACAGGAATCAAGGAAGGCACCAAGGTTGCCAGAACTGGCAAGCAGGCAGGTATTCCGGTAGGGGATAAATTTATCGGAAGAATCGTGAACGCACTTGGTGAGCCTATTGATGGAAAGGGAGAGATCCAGGCAGAGGAATATCGCCCGATCGAGAACCCGGCTCCTGGAATCATCGACCGTAAGTCTGTAACTGTACCTCTGGAAACAGGAATCCTTTCCATTGATTCCATGTTCCCGATCGGCCGTGGACAGCGAGAGCTGATCATCGGCGACAGACAGACAGGTAAAACATCCATCGCAACCGATACGATCATCAACCAGAAAGGTAAGGATGTGATCTGTATCTATGTTGCCATCGGACAGAAAGCTTCTACCGTTGCAAAGGTAGTTTCCAATCTTGAAAAATACGGTGCAATGGAGTATACAACCGTATTCTCCGCAACAGCCAGCGACTGTGCACCGCTTCAGTATATTGCTCCTTATGCTGGTACTGCTCTTGCAGAGTATTTCATGTATCAGGGTAAAGACGTACTGATCGTATATGATGATCTTTCCAAGCATGCAGTGGCATATCGTGCATTGTCACTTCTGCTTGAGCGTTCTCCGGGACGTGAGGCATATCCTGGTGACGTATTCTATCTTCATTCCAGACTTCTGGAGCGTTCCAGCCGTCTGAGTGAAGAGGCAGGCGGCGGATCCATTACGGCACTTCCGATCATCGAGACACAGGCCGGTGATGTATCTGCATACATTCCTACAAACGTAATTTCCATCACAGATGGTCAGATCTTCCTGGAAAGTGATCTGTTCTTCTCAGGTATGCGTCCGGCAGTCAATGTTGGTCTTTCCGTATCCCGTGTTGGTGGTGCTGCACAGACCAAGGCTATGAAGAAAGCTTCCGGTAGTGTACGTATCGACCTGGCACAGTACAGAGAGATGGAAGTGTTCACCCAGTTCAGTTCAGATCTGGATGAGGCTACAACTGCACAGCTGAAATACGGAAGCTGTCTGATGGAGCTTCTGAAACAGCCGCTCTGCAGCCCGTTAAGTCTTCATCAGCAGGTAATTACTCTCTGCGTTGCGACTCACAAGCTGATGGTAGATGTAGAAAAGAAAGAGATCAAGAAATATCAGAAGGATCTTCTGGAGTACTTTGATAATGTATATCCTGAGATCGGCAAAGAGATCGAGACTACAAAGCAGCTCTCTGATGAGCTTGTAGAGAAAATCGTAAAGGCGGCAGAAGAATTCAGAGATAAGAGCAGGTAGGTGTTGATATGGCAAATGCAAAAGAAATACAGACTCGTATGAAAAGCATTCAGGACACCATGAAGATCACCAATGCGATGTACATGATTTCTTCTTCCAAGATGCAGAAGGCCAAGAAGATCCTGCAGGACACGGAACCATATTTCTATAATATGCAGGCTGCCATTGCCAGGATCCTCCGTCATATGCCGGACATCCAGCATCCTTTCTTCAGTGAGCGTCATCTTGTTCCGAAGGATGAAAGAAAGGTAGGTACCATTGTCATTACAGGTGATAAAGGTATGGCTGGTGCATACAATCATAATGTACAGAAAATGACAGAAGATTTCATGGAAGAAGTACCGGGACATCACAAGCTGTATGTCCTTGGTATGGTAGGGCGTCAGTATTTCGGCAAGAGAGATGTGGATATGGACGGCAGTTTTCATTATACCGTGCAGAAGCCGACTATGCACAGAGCACGCCTTATCACGGAAGAGATCGTACGGGCATTTCTTGAAAGAGAGCTGGATGAAATTCACATTGTCTATACACAGATGCTGAATGCGATGGCAATGGAAAATGTGAATATGCAGCTTTTACCGCTGAAAAAGGCTGATTTTAAGGTGGGTCAGATCCCGGCAGATATTTATCAGGAGGAGATCGTGTTATCTCCGTCTGCAGATGTACTTCTGGATACTATGATCCCCAACTACCTTACAGGTGTGATCTATGGATGTCTTGTAGAGGCATATGCCAGTGAGAACAGTGCGAGAATGACAGCAATGCAGTCCTCTACAGATAGTGCAAAGGCGATGCTGAAGGATCTTTCCATTCAGTATAATCGTGCACGTCAGGCTGCGATCACCCAGGAGATCACAGAGGTTATCAGCGGTGCTAAAGCACAAAAAAGGAAGTGATGACTATGAATAAAGGTAAGATCGTACAGGTTATGGGACCTGTTGTAGACGTTGTTTTTGAAGACGGACAGCTTCCGGATATCAAGGATGCCCTTGAAGTCGAGAACAACGGTAAGAGATGCGTTATGGAGGTGTCCCAGCACCTTGGAAATAATATCGTACGCTGCATCATGCTGGGAGCCAGCGAGGGCCTGCAGCGAGACAGAGAAGTAACAGCTACCGGAAGCGGTATCAAGGTTCCGGTTGGAGATAAAACACTTGGTCGTCTGTTCAACGTTCTTGGAGATACCGTAGATGGCGGTGATTCCCTGGACGGTGAGGAGCATTGGGTCATCCATCGTGATCCGCCTTCATTTGAGGAGCAGAAACCGGCAGTTGAGATCCTGGAAACAGGTATCAAGGTTATCGATCTTCTTGCTCCATATGCCAAAGGTGGTAAGATCGGTCTGTTCGGTGGTGCCGGTGTTGGTAAGACAGTCCTTATCCAGGAGCTTATCCAGAATATCGCTACCGAGCATGGTGGATATTCTATTTTCACCGGTGTCGGTGAGCGTTCCCGTGAGGGTAATGACCTTTGGACAGAGATGAAGGAATCTGGTGTTCTTGAAAAGACAGCCTTAGTGTTCGGACAGATGAACGAGCCGCCTGGAGCACGTATGCGTGTTGCTGAGACAGGACTTACCATGGCAGAGTATTTCCGTGATCAGGAGCACAGAGATGTACTTCTTTTCATTGATAATATCTTCCGTTTTGTACAGGCAGGATCTGAGGTTTCCGCTCTGCTTGGACGTATGCCGTCCGCAGTAGGATATCAGCCTACACTGGCAACTGAGATGGGTGAGCTTCAGGAGAGGATCGCATCTACCAAGGAAGGTTCTGTTACATCTGTACAGGCAGTATATGTACCGGCCGATGACTTAACTGACCCGGCTCCGGCAACAACATTTGCCCATCTGGATGCAACAACCGTTCTTTCCCGTAAGATCGTTGAGCAGGGTATTTATCCGGCCGTAGATCCGCTTGAGTCTACTTCCCGTATCCTGGAGGCAGATATTGTTGGTGAGGAACATTACGAGGTTGCACGTAGAGTACAGGAGATCCTTCAGAAATATAAAGAACTTCAGGACATCATTGCTATTCTTGGTATGGAGGAGCTCTCAGAGGAAGATAAGCAGACAGTATTCCGTGCAAGAAAGATCCAGAAGTTCCTTTCCCAGCCGTTCCATGTAGCTGAGAACTTCACCGGTATCAAAGGTAAATATGTACCTCTGAAAGAGACGATCCGCGGATTTAAGGCGATCATTGACGGCGAGATGGATGATTATCCGGAGAACGCATTCTTTAATGTTGGAACCATTGATGATGTAATTGCAAAAGCAAAAGCCGAGGAGAACCGGCAGTAAGGAGCAGCTATGAGTGAGACATTTGGCCTGGAAATATATGCCAGCAATAAACTGGCTTATGCAGGACGTGCTCAGAAGCTTATTATCCCGGCAGTGGATGGTGAGCAGGGATTTCTTGCCCATCATGCGAATGTTGTAGCTGCCATCATTCCCGGTGAGATGCGTTTTGAGGATGCTGACGGTAATGAGTATGTGTTTGCTGTGAGCAGCGGATTTGTTGAGATGATCAATAACCGTGCCAAGCTGTTCTGCCTCAGCGTAGAGAGTCCGGACGAGATTGATATCCGCCGTGCTCAGGAAGCAAAGGAACGTGCAGAAGAGCAGCTTCGTCAGAAACAGAGCATCCAGGAGTATCATATGAACCAGATGGCACTTGCGAGAGCGATGACACGTCTTAAAGTAACACATAAGCAGTAAATTTAAATCATATAAAAAGATCCATTGTCAGGAAACTGGCAGTGGATCTTTTTTTCTCTGTTATTTTGTGGATGAAGCAGGATCAGATTCGGTATTTTCCGGATCAGTAATGGAAGAAGCTTCAGAAGCTGTATCTTTGTCTGAGTTATCAGAAGTATGAACAGGCTTTTCTGTCAGCTGCTGATATGGACGATAGGGTTCCCAGTAATGTTCATCTTTTGTTTCGGTTTCCTGTTTCAGTTTCTTTTTCTGCTGAGTAAGAAGATAAATACCTGCAGCAATGATACCTGCAGCAATGACGATCTGCGGAAGGCTGTTGCAGATATTGTATACATAGTCGGCCATATTATTCGGTACAATGAAGTACAGAAGACTTGTGAAACGACTCCACAGGATGCAGATACCAAACAGGATCAGAACCCATGCAGCTGCACTCTGATGTTTTTGTAAGAATTTTCCCATATCACCGGAAAACTGATCCATGTGAAGAATGTAATTATCCTCTACAGAGTAGAATTCTTCTTCTGACAGGGATTTCAGATTATGGACATTAAAAAAACTATAGAACCATATCACCGGGAGAAACATGGCCAGCCATCCAAGACCGGTTATGGATGCCAGTGCGATCGATCCCCAGAATAGCAGCATAATGCTAAGTCCCTGTTTTTTAAATCCCATGTACATTTCCCCGGCACCGGGGATCAGGGAAAAGATAAATACCCAGAAACCATGTTTTTGTTTTTTCATAAATTTACTTGCCTCCGTTTATAATTTTATTCGTAAGATCGTTCAGATTATTACTGATCTTCTGAGAATGTTCACTGAGCTGGGAACCTACCTGCATGGAAAGCTGGTTTAGGCCGGAACCAATGTCAAGGGATGAAGAAATCTTAACTTTTGTTTCCGGTGAAGGATGAAGAGCCGTAAAATCTGTCTGAGATACAGAAAAAAGCATGATCAGCGCAACACCCATGCCTACGGCAGTCCGTAAGCCTGCACAGAGAAGCTTCATCCAATAAGCAGTTTCATGTATTTTTCTGGAAGCCTGAACTTCCGGAGAAGCTGCTTTTTTCAGAATTTCATCCTGCA
The DNA here is from genome assembly GCF_004167315.1 of Blautia sp. aa_0143. Classification (NCBI taxonomy): domain Bacteria; kingdom Bacillati; phylum Bacillota; class Clostridia; order Lachnospirales; family Lachnospiraceae; genus Blautia; species Blautia sp. aa_0143. The sequence goes on along the minus strand of NZ_RCXU01000014.1, from coordinate 22,389 downwards.
GATAGGATGGAGCATACTCAGAAGCGGCATCCTCATTCTGAAGAAGTTCATCCAGACAGAAGTCACATTGCTCCATATGCTCCAGAAAATGGATCATTTCATCCGTATTCATGGTTCCGTTCTGGAATTTCTGTAATTCATCCTGTGGTATGTGCATCTAATCACTCCTTTCCAGCAGTGCTTTCAGCATAGATCTGGACCGGTAGATCTGCGTCTGGACTGTTTTGATATTTTTATTCTGCGCTTTTGCAATTTCTGCGGCGTTTTTTTCTTCGCAGAAATGCTCAAGGGCAACCTCCCTGTAGGGGCTTTTCAGCGCTGAACATAAATGCCGGATCCGATCCTTGAAATCTTTGTCCAGAAATGCCTCCTCCGGGGAAAACTCTTTATCATGGAGCTGTTCAAAATAGGTGTCCTCTGTGGGAATGGTACGTCTGCCGGCTGCTTTCAGATGATCCAGACATTTTCTGACTGCGATCTTGCTGAGCCAGGCTTTTTCGTAGGTGCCATCAAAACGGGAGAGATTTTTGTAGGCGGAAAGAAAAACATCCTGTGTCAGATCCTCGGCGTCAAAGGGATTGCCCACCGATTTCAGACAAATGGAAAATATTAAGTTTTGGTATGTATGTATCAGATATTCCAGATATTTTTCCCGTGTAATGCAATCAGCTCCCTTCTCTTCCCGCTTCATTTATTATAACGCGGAACCTGAAGGAAAGCCTTCAGCTTTTATAGAAAAATATGTAAATCATTGGATAAATGCCGTTTTTATATAGCGGGGAGAGAAAATTTGGTCTATACTATAAGTCGTCAAAGCAGAGATGCAGAAAGGATGAGACAAATGACAGAGACGAAACGTTTATATTATGAAGATGTATATAAAAAAGAATTTACAGCCAAAGTCCTGGAGTGCAGAGAAGCAAAAAAAGGTTTTCATATCATTCTGGATGAGAGCGCTTTTTACCCGGAGGGCGGTGGACAGCCAAGCGATACCGGATATCTCAACGATGTGAAAGTAAAGGAAGTGCATGAAAAAGAGGGAGAACTTCTTCATTATACAGATCAGCCGATGGAAGCCGGAACAGAAGTACAGGGACGCATCGATTGGGCAAGAAGATTTGATCTGATGCAGCAGCATTCCGGTGAGCATATGGTGAGCGGACTGATCCATGAGGCTTACGGATATGATAATGTAGGCTTTCATATGGGAAGCGATACCATTACCATAGATCTGAATGGCCCGTTGGATGAGGCGCAGCTTGCTGAGATCGAGCGGAAAACAAACCAAAAGATATGGGAAGATACGCAGATAAAGATCATATATCCTACAGCTGAGGAACTGGAAAAGATCGATTATCGAAGCAAAAAAGAGCTCACCGGTCAGGTGCGGATCGTAGAATTTCCAGGGGTGGATATCTGTGCATGCTGCGGAACTCATGTGACACATACCGGAGAGATCGGAATGGTGAAACTTCTTTCCGTGGAAAAATTTCGTGAAGGTGTCCGTATTGAGATGATCTGCGGAAAACGTGTGCTGGATTATCTGAACATGGTCAATGACCAGAACCACCAGATTTCTGTAAAGCTTTCCGCAAAAATGGATAAGACTGCGCAGGCAGTGGAACGCCTTCAGGAAGAGAATTTCCGACTGAAAGGACAGGTTGGGCAGCTGGTAGACGACATGTGCCGGAAAGAGGCAGAGCGTTATGCAGGAAGCGGAAGCGTTCTCATCTTTATGGATGGAATGGATGCAGACAGTGTGCGGAAGCTTGCAGACGCCGTGACACAGACCTGCCAGGGCTGCTGTGCGGTTTTTTCCGGAAATGCAGACGGAAGCTACAAGTATGCAATAGGTGAAAAAGATGGCGATCTCCGTCAGTTTACAAAAGAGATGAATGCGAAATTAAACGGACGCGGAGGCGGAAAGCCGTTCTTTGTACAGGGATCGGTGCAGGCATCTGAGAAAGAGATCCGAAACTTTTTTGAACAGTGATGAAAATGTTTGGGGAATGTCATGCACATATATTTCTCAATGGCTATGATTACCGGAAAGCCGTTGAGACACAGAAAAACGGGCCCCGGGATACACTGATCCGTGCTCATTTTGAGGAATACCGGAAAAGAGGAATCCGTTTTGTGAGAGACGGAGGAGATCATTACGGTGTGTCAAAACGGGCTGCCAGACTGGCCCCGGAATATGAAATTGACTATCGCACACCGGTTTTTGCCATTTATAAAGAGGGTCATTACGGGAAGATCGTTGGAAAAAGCTTTTCAGACATGAAGGAATATCACAGAAGAGTTCTGGAAACTGCCGCTGAAGGTGCGGATTTTATCAAGATCATGACTACAGGGCTTCTGGATTTTGCAGATCACGGGAAAATTACGGGAACGCCGCTTTCAGCAACGGATGTGAAAGAAATGGTACATATTGCTCATGAAGAGGGATTTGCCGTGATGAGCCATACAAATGGATGCTATGGCGTACAGGCAGCAGTGGAGGCTGGTGTTGACAGTATTGAGCATGGGAACTATATGGATGATGAGACGATTTCCATGCTGGCAGACAGCGAAAGCGTGTGGGTTCCGACACTTGTAACTGTGCGGAATCTTAAAGGCTGCGGCAGATTTGAAGATACGATCCTTGCATCTATTATAAAGACAGGCGAGCAGAATCTGAAGAAAGCTTTTGAAAAGAAGGTTCATGTGGCAGTAGGAAGCGATGCCGGTGCATATCAGGTTCTTCACGGCCAGGGTGTACAGGATGAAAGCAGAGCTTTTTTTGATATACTGGGTGATACGCAGGCAGTACGAAGCTGGATGGAAGATGGAGAAAAAAGGATCCGTACCATCTTCCGTCACGGGTCTTCGAATTTAATACAGGTATAAATATTGGAGGTGCGTGATTTCGCAGGGTTGAAAGTAACCCGGAGATCGGCACCTTCTTCCATTCCGCTTGAGGAAAGGTCCGGAACGTTTTCACGGCTGCAGAGGATCTTTACGCCGTCGTATGTCTGGAGCAGCACGGTATTGGCGGTTGTGCCCAGGATCGTGCCGGTTACAGTAGAAGTAATGTTGCGTACTGAAAGTATGTCCGGATCCTCCCCGGTGATTCCACGGATCTTCATGCCGCTGGTGGATTCACCATTAAATTTACCGGTATAGATAATGTTTACATAAGATCCCGGAGCCATTCCTCCTTTGAAATATACAGGGGCGGAGGAAAGTGAAACTGTCAGTTCCGATCCTGTGGCCTGCGGGATGACAGTCATTGTGCTGGTGCTGACACTTACGATCTTTGCACGGAGATGCTGTTCTTTTTTCTTTGGTTCAGGGGAAGGCGTAGGAGTTGCTGCAGGTACTTTCAGTGGATCCGTATCGGAGACACTGATCACTTTTGTGAAACTGCCGTCATACTGTTTGTCATCCACGAGTGTTTCGTTGATGAATTTACCGCGAAAATGGACATAGACCCACTTGCCGGCCTTGATGCCTTTTTTGTAGTATTGTCTGACACCGGTGACAGGGAAGGTTACGGTATTTCCCTTTTCTGTAACTATCACAAGGGCATTGGAGGTGAGTGATTTCACTTTGCCCTTTAAAGTGCGGTCCTCCAGAGGAGTTTCATTATGATATTTGTCGGTTATTTTGATGGGGGAAATGGTGCTGATATCCGTTCCGGAAAGCTGTCCCTGGTAGATCACACTGACCTGATCACTGGATACAACGCCGTATTTGCATTCAAGCCTTGTCTGGGAAACATCAAATACATAGGTTTCTCCATTGCTGGAAATCGTCAGATGTGTACCGTCAAAATCCAGCAGTGTGCCGGTAAGCTCATCTATATAAACACGTTCTTCCGTGGAAGGCTCCTGATCTTCCTGTTCTGTGGAATCTGAAGCAGTAACGTCTGAAATTTTATCCTGAAGAGAAATAATATGATCATCGATCTGATCATTGCTGCAGCCTCCCGCAAAAAGGGAAAGGCCGAGAATCATACATGCAGCAGACAGTTTTTTCATTTGTGTCCTCCGACCCGGGATAACGGTCAGTCCTGTTTATCTGTAAGATCATGGGTTTCCGACGCCGGTATAAAGTCAAAGATCTGGCGGAAAGAATCCCATTGCTCACGGCTGTCGATTCCATGGTTGATCAGACCCGTGCATTCAGTACAGGCATTGGTATCCAGATAATTATCGTAATAAATATGATAGGGATTTTGGGTGTTTTTTTCCTGCGGATCGTTCATCGGATCAGTCTCCTTATTGATTGATAAGGATCAGTATATGAAGGCAGGAAAGATTTTATACATATTAAGGGTATTATAGCAAAAAGATTTTTTGATTTCTACAGGGATTTACGGAAAATCCATGCATTTACTGAAAACGTGTTCCTACAGGCTGAACACGGAACCAGTAGGTATAGGAATACTGAAATCCAAGAGAGCTGTAAAGCTTTTCTGCGGAAGTATTGTTTTTTACCACCTGAAGATAAGCGTGGCTGGCGCCTCTTTTTTTGCCCTCATTGAGAAGACCGGTACAGATCTGACGGGCATATCCTCTGCGGCGATAATCTTCACGCACATGAATGGCATAGATACCGATGTAGTCGCGATCCAGGATTCCAAGACCTGTGGCAATGATCTCGCCGTTTTTTGTTATGGAAGCGCAGACAGTTTCCTTAAGAATGGCACGATACATGGAAGGAACGACGCTTCGATGGATCGGATTTGTAGTTCTTTTCAAGTCAAAAAGGCTGTGGATCCAGAAATCAGGAATTTCATTGGAAAAAAGCACATCGGTGACAGACGCATCCAGAACGGCATTGTCCAGGTCTACAGTCATAACATTTGTTATGTGCTGAACGGAATAGCCCCTGTTTTCCAGCATATAGTCAAAATCCGGGGATACAAGGGGGCTGATCTTAAAGATCGCAGGAGTTCCCAGACGCTTATAGACCTGTTCGCAGTAGGGGATTTTTTCGCGCCATGGAAGTGTGGAGGTTCCGAACTGTTCCACACTGTTGGTCCTGTGCGTATAGAAATAAGAAAAACGTAAGATCCATCCGTCATAAAGTTCCATTTTATGGGAAGGCCATGCGTTCAGTGACATATCTTCGATTTTTTTGATCGTTGTTTCCATAGTATTACCTTTCTGATATGATCAATTTATAAAGTTTATCTGCCAGGATCTGATGCCCCTGTGGTGTGAGATGGATACCGTCAGAAGTTATTGATGCAGGCCCGGACCGTGCAGCTTTCTGATCCAGATCGTTCTGCAGCGGGAGAAAAACGGCACCATGATCCTGACTGATCTTTTTAATATGCACGGACATCTGTGAAAGAAGGGGAGCCCAGGAAGCGTAGCAGCGTGGCCATGGAAAAACAAAGGGTTCCAGGAAATAGAGCTTTCGTTTCCGGGAGTTTGTGCAGGATAGCTTTTTTGCAAGGAGCTCATAACGGGTGACAAATTTGTTCATCAGATCCTGCTGTTGTGCAGATGAACGGCGGGTGTTCATCATGATCCCCACATCATTGATCCCGATCAGGACGGTAACAATATCCGGATCAGAGCTTTCCAGCCAGAAATCTGTGTTCTGAAGAAGCCGTTCCAGGGTGAAACCATCAATACCTCTGTTTTCAATGGAAAATCGGTGATCTGTGTTATGAAGCAGACAGGAGAGCTGCTTCACATATCCTTTTCCAAGAGGATCTGCGGAGAAAAGCCGTCCGCAATCTGTGATACTGTCTCCGAGACACAAAATGCGAGTCATCCAATTCCTTCTTTCTGTTATACCGGGCGGATAATTATCCGCAGTCGATTATTTTCGTATTGGTGCTTTGATAGTAGCACTTACACCAGCAGTGGTCAAGCGTACGAAATACCGGAAAATGGGTAAAAAACGAATAAACGTGAAAAACATGAAAATTTTTTAAAAAAATTAAAAAAAGTACTTGCATTTTGAAAGAAAGTGTTATATACTAACGAAGTCGGTTGAGGGAAACAACAAAAAACGAAATCAAACGGCAGAAACAAAAGAATATGGCCAGTTGGTCAAGGGGCTAAGACGCCGCCCTCTCACGGCGGAAACACGGGTTCGATTCCCGTACTGGCTATTAACTGAAAGCAATCAGAACATGTTTCTGGTTGCTTTTTTGTTTATGATCACAAATGGGGATTTTGGGAGGTTTTACTATGATCATTGATAATGTGTATGTTTTTACACCGGACAAAGCATTTGTAAAAGGCGGGATTATCCTGGATGGGGATAAGATCCGACAGGTTTATGAAGAAAAGGATGCGCCGCAGCTTAACGGGGATGTTCTGGACGGAAAAGGCTGCTACGCCATTCCGGGACTGATCGATCTGCATTTTCATGGATGCAAGGGAGATGATTTCTGCGACGGAGACAAGGCTGCGATCGGAAGAATCGCGGAATATGAGGCATCGGTAGGAGTTACAGCGATTGCACCGGCTACTATGACTTTACCGGTAGAGGAACTGGAGCAGATCCTCCATACAGCAGCAGAATATAAAAAAGAAACAAAGGACTGCCGTAAGGCGGATTTTCTGGGGATCAATATGGAAGGGCCTTTTATCAGCCCTGCAAAAAAAGGGGCACAGGACGCGAGAAATATCCTGCCATGTAATGTGGAAATCTGTGACCGTTTTTTAAAGGCCTCGGAAGGTCTGGTAAAATTTATAGGGATTGCACCTGAAGAAAGTGAGCATGCAGCAGAATTTATCCGGGAAGTTCATGAAAGGGTCAATGTTTCTCTGGCACATACCAATGCAGATTACGATACAGCAATGGAAGCATGCAGAGCAGGGGCAAACCATGCAGTCCATCTGTATAACGCAATGCCTGCGTTTACGCATCGTGCACCAGGCGTCGTAGGTGCTGTTTTTGATAATAAGGATGTTATGGCAGAGATCATCTGTGACGGGATCCATATCCATCCGTCTGTTGTTCGAGCTACCTTTCAGATGATGGGAGCTGACAGGATGATCCTGATCAGCGACAGTATGAGAGCTACCGGTATGCCGGACGGCCAGTATACACTGGGCGGACTGGATGTTAAGGTTGTGGGAAGACTTGCCACGCTGGTATCTGACGGTGCGATCGCAGGATCTGCCACAAATCTGATGGATTGTATGCGTACAGTTGTTAAAAAGATGGAGCTTCCGCTGGAAACAGCCGTGGCCTGCGCGACCATAAATCCGGCCAGAAGCCTTGGTGTGGAAGAACAGTACGGATCTCTGGAAGCAGGTAAAAAAGCTCATGTGGTACTGCTGGATCAGGATCTGGAACTGAAAGCAGTGATCAAGGACGGAGTAAAGATCCGATAGGATCATAGAAGATAAAACGATAAAAAATAAAAAGAATTTCAGGAGCAGATGACAGAAAAATTCGTGTCAGAATTTGTCGAACGAAAATGCTGGACAAAATGCTCCTGAAATTCTATAATTAATTTCACCAGAGATCTTCTGGTATCGATCACCGCCAGGTCAGGCGGGAAATTCCATTTTTATCATAACTGAATAAACATATATTTTAAAAAGGAAAGGGGGCGTGTATGTTTCTTTATGGAGAATTATCCGTGGTGATATCTGCGATGGCGGTCTGGATGGATCTTAAAAATGCATCTGTAGACAATGGATGGATCCTTTTTTCTTTTATGATCGGTTTCCTGATCCAGATTACAGAAAACGGGCCGAAAGGTGGAGTGATCTTTTTGGCAGGAGTGGCTGTGCCGGTGCTTCTTTTGGGAATTCTTTTTATATTCCATATGATCGGCGCCGGAGATATTAAGCTTCTGTGCGCACTTGGCGGGATCATGGGGCCGCGGACAGTTATGGAATGTATTGTTTATTCTCTGCTTGCAGGTGCAGGCATTTCTCTGGCAATTCTTATTTCTACAGGCGGTATCCGCCGACGATTCCTTTATTTATATCAGTATATGAATGAGTTTTACTGTACCGGTGAGATACGTCCTTATTACAGAAAGGGGATGAGCTTTCCGGAGAACTTTCATTTTACGGTACCCATATTTTTGAGTGCGGTGCTTTATGCAGGAGGTGTGTATTGAAGAAAAACATATTTGCGGTCTGTGATCTGGAGGTGGATTATGCTTTCAATTTTATGGATTATCTGAACCAGAAAAAGAATCTTCCGTTTGAGATCCAGGCATTTACCACGGCGGAAAGTCTCATTGCCTACGGAAAAGAAAATCATATTGAGTTGCTGCTGATTTCCGATAAAGCAATGCGAAAAGAAGTCCGTGACCTTGGTATCGGAAAGATCATCATTCTTTCAGAGGGTGTGCATCCTCCGGAACTGGATCAGTATTCAAGTGTGTATAAATATCAATCTTCCTCAGATGTGATAAGGGAGGTGATGGCCTGCTATGGAGAAGAGAAGTCTCTTGATCCGGTAACTTTTCCTGTGTTGAAAAAGACAATGGAGATCATCGGTGTTTTTTCTCCTCTTGGCAGATGTCTGAAGACATCCTTTGCACTTGCGTTGGGACAGATACTGGCGAAAGAACGTGCCGTTCTTTATCTGAATCTGGAATCCTATTCTGGTTTTGAGGAACTTCTTGGGAAAAAATTTCCGGCTAATCTGAGTGATCTGTTTTATTATGTTCGCCAGGGAAATGAAAACCTGATCCATAGAATGAACGGAATGATCCAGACAGTAAACAATCTGGATTTTATACCGCCTGTAAGAACACCTTCAGATATCCGGACCGTGGACTGGGAAGACTGGGAGCGGCTGTTGCAGGAGATCGTACTTCACAGTTCCTATGAAGTGCTGATCCTGGATATGGGAGAAAATGGAGATGAGGATTTCCGGCTTCTGGAAATGTGCAGAAAAATCTATATGCCGGTTTTGAATGACACACTTTCTGTCTGTAAGGTGACACAATTCGAAAATCTTCTGCGTATCTGGAATAAAGAAAAGATCCTGGAAAAAACAGAAAAGGTGCATCTGCCCTTTCATATGGATAGGATCTCTTCTGACGCTTACGTAGAACAGCTGGTCTGGAGTGAACTGGGAGATTATATCCGTGAACTTTTGAGAAAGGAGCGGTCATGAACAGAGAAAAATTCCGGGAAATGTATGATCTGCTCATGGAACAGCTGGATGTTTCCAGAGAGCTGTCCGATGATGAGATCCTGGGGGTGATCGATGAACTGATATTAACTCAGGCAAGGGAACTGTTTCTTTCACTGAAGGAGAAAGTAGAGCTCAGACAGGAGCTGTTCTGTTCTGTGCGCAAGCTGGATGTTCTGCAGGAACTGATCGATGATGAAAGTGTTACGGAGATCATGGTAAATGGTCCGGATCATATTTTTGTGGAACGTGGAGGAAAACTGACCAGATGGAATAAGGTCTTCACGTCAGAAGAGAAGCTGGAGGATGTGATCCAGCAGATCGTAGGGCGCTGTAACCGGGTTGTCAACGAGTCCATGCCCATTGTAGATGCAAGGCTGGAAAACGGAGCACGTGTGAATGCAGTGGTTTATCCGGTTGCTCTGAATGGTCCGATCCTGACGATCCGTCGTTTTCCGGATGATCCTATCACAATGGAAAAACTGATCGCTTTTGGAAGCATCACCGAAGAATGTGCACAGTTTTTAAAAAAACTTGTTCAGGCAAGATATTCTATTGTGATCGGTGGAGGTACAGGCAGTGGAAAAACAACATTCCTTGGAGCTGTTACAGAATATATTCCAAAAGATGAGCGCCTGATCACCATTGAAGATAATGCGGAGCTTAAGATCCGGGGAATTGATAACCTGGTATGTCTGGAGGCAAAAATGGCCAATATGGCGGGCGCGGTGTCAGTAACGATCCGAGATCTGATCCGGTCAGCCCTTCGAATGAGACCGGATAGGATAATTGTAGGGGAAGTCCGTGGAGGAGAGGCAGTGGATATGCTGCAGAGCCTTATATGTACTATATAATAATTATATATATAACGTATATAAGGATGGAAAATATAGATTAGAGGGAGGGGCATAGGAACGATATGAACATTAAGTATAGGTTATTGTGTAAAAGGTTAATAGAGGAAAGGAAGAGAGTAGGTGTCATTCAATATTATAATGTACTGTTCATAATGGAGTTAGTGTCAGATAAAGACATATGGGCTTTAGAACAGTGGATGAATGGTATAAATAACATATATATGAAAGATATACATAATTGGTGTAGAATACATTTTGTTAAATATCACACTGTATTTGTTTACAGGAAAGAGTATCCGGTAAAAGCAAATATTTGGAATGGGTATTCATATATAAGGTGGCGGATGGAGCGGTTGATGAATTTGGGATAAGATAAAATAGTGATTGCATGAAAGAGAGCCTTAAAGCAGGGTGTTCTTTTGAAAGTATGGATAGAATTAAAGGCTGAAGGCTCTGCGCTATTCGTTTGGCAGAGCCTGAGTATTCTCTTGATCCGTAGAAAATAAATCTAACTGACCTTCTGGAGTGGAACTTTGACCGGATTCATCTTCAGTTGATGGTTCTCTTTTTTTGGGTGTTTTATGAGTGTATAATTTCTCAAAAGGAAGTGAATACTTGGATTTTTTATTGTATTCTAGTAAAAGAGCTTCTGCGAATCCTAATGAACCGGCACGACGTTCTCTGGCAGTACGACTGATTTCTCTGACAGAGACACGCCCAACTTTTTCTTTGAAGGTGTCATCTTTCATTGTTTCTCCATAAGCATTATCCAGACGGGCAATAGCATTAAGCATATTGGAACTAAAGGACATAGGCGCACCTTCCCATGTGGCAACACAAAGGCGTAAAACACGATCAAGAGTGTGAAAACCATATTTTTCATAGATATTAATTAAAGTGGATACAGCACATATACCTCCGGGGCGAGAGGAAGAAGTAATAGTGAGATCATATGATTCAACAAGGTCACGAATAATAAGTTCTCTATCATTACCAGCTTCAATATTAGCCATGAATATTTCATAAGGTAATAACGATTTGACATATTTCATCTGATTTGCAAAAATATCTGCTTCTTGGGTGTAAACAAGATCATCATAAACCATACACCAGACAGGAGTTTCTCTTGATCCAGAGACGAGAGCAACAATCTCTATAGTGTGTTGTCCGTTGAACACATAATTTATCCCATCACGTCTACTTACTTTTACAGGGTTTATCTGATAAAGGTCAAAATTAGCTGCAGCACGCTGAACGTGTTTGATGGAAAGATTACGTTGATAATCTTGATTTGAACATAAATTTTTAATAGGTATTTGCTCAAAATGCACTTGGGGAACAAACTTTTGTAAATCTTCGGTATTTCCATCCATAATTATATTTCCTCCAATTTTTTTAAAATATTATTTGTGGTTGATATTAGACACATAAGCTGATATTTAAGCTTATATTTTGCTGTATCAGATGCAATTTTAAAATCTGAAACTTTTAATACTCTTTCGATAGAACTGTTCCACGAGGGAATCGTCAATGTAAGACTTGCAATTTCCGCATCTGGATCAAATTGTGGCAGGTTGCGTATTGAAGGAATAGAAACGGAAGATTCTTTCCTTAACATCGGTTTGGCGTAATTATTCCATAGTAATTCCCTTTTCATATCATGATAACTGAGATGTTCTATCTTTTCGGCAAGAAGGTAGTTATTTAGACTTAAAAGTTGCTCTTTTGGTAATCCTGAAAGCTCAATAATATTAGCTTGGGAAATCCAGAGTTGACCAGAACGAACTCGTTTGACAAAATCCGGAACTTTTTCATCAATTATATCTAGTGCACTACTGTAAGCAGAATATTTGTAAACGGTAGCCATTGCTACATTACATTCTTCGGATATTTTTTTTGCTGCGATGCTTGCACCGGAAATATGAGATTTATTCGTAGATGAAAGTTGTCTTGAAACTATAATTTTTTCAGCATCATATTTTTTCCCTATCAGGTATTTTTTATTGATATTGGTTAAATCCTCTCGTTTAAGTTGGTCAGTACATATCCATGAAATTACATCTTCTTTACTGGAAAAATGGAGTCTTTTTATTCGGAAAGGAATACTGTGTTTACGAAATAATTCATATGCTTCTATACCATTAATGACAATACCATTCCATGTGCAGATGGGGGTGTGATAGGAATGACATAATATCTGTTGTTCAAGTTGTTTATAATCTTTTTCACTGAGATATTGATACAAATTGGTGAATTCTAGTTTTGTTTTTAATGTATATATACTATAATTGCGCATACTCATCTCCCATTATTTCTGATTTGAATTCTGTTTGTGGCAGTTTTGTGATGATGTTATCCATGGAAAATAGAGCTATTTTTTTATCTGGGTAAATATTGCCTTCTAAACGAAAAATGTTAAATTTCTCCCAAGAAAGGTTAAGTTGGGAAAGTGAATATAGTAATTCTCGGCTGTACAATTCATAACTGTTACCATTGATGACAAAATAATCCTTAACTTTATGTGCCAATTTATCCTCCGCACAACTAGCCTTTATACCTATCATTTTTTGATCAGGATTAACAAGAAGTTGAATATATTCTGGGTTACCAATTTGACGGAGTGTATTGCGGTGGATTCGTATACGATTCTTTTTAAAGTCAATACATATTAGTGGATGGGAAGAGTGTTTGTTGTTCATAGGATTTTTCCTCACTTTCTGCTGTTGATGGTTCTTTTGCTTTTTCTATGGATTTATCAGTTGCCTTCTTCTTTTCTTGTATGTCAAATACTGCGTAGCCTTCAAATATATTGACTTGCATTGATTTTTGATGTTCTTCCACTGGAATACCGAACTGATTCTTCCATTCTTCAGGATAAGAAGGTGTCCTAGCAGTGGTTACAGTTCCATTGTCTTTTAGAGTACGAGGAAATATTTCAGGTGAAGTTAAATCGAAAATGAACAGTATTTCATTGCCAGAACGAATTAGTTTGCCGAGAATCTTGTACCGATAATTAGGATTCCAGTCCATGAGAGATATCACTTTAGCAAAGAAAATTCGACAGGTGATTTGTTTTGGCGAACGCTTTTTTCCAGAGGAACACCAACGAAAAGAGTCTTTTTCTTCTTCTCGACAGGGACGGACAGCCAGTTTTTTTTCAATGGGATTGACTAATATTTGCACATATTCGACATCGGGTAGTTTTTTTATGCAGGCGGTATTTACAGATACCTTGTAGTTATTAAACGTAAACGAAGGTTCGTAAATATGAGCGAAGAATTCGCCACGTACAACTTGATAACCGTCATAGCTGAAAGAATCATCGTCAATGACTTCCATTTGATTTGAGGGGCTGGGCGCGACTGTTATTGGCATAGGTGTGTTGATTTTCATCATATCAGAAGGTTCTGTAGTCATATTCCATTGATTTATAGGTTGCTCGCTCATTGGGTGTCTCCTTTAATTTCTGTAATAATATTCTTTATATTTTGTATAATGGTTTCTTTGGGAGTGGTTTGTAGCTCGGGTTCTTTATAAGGTTTACTTTCTGAAGCAGTCTGCCAGTTTTTGTCTGCTGTAAATTCTGTTAATTCTGGCGCTTGAGACTGAGTATAGTAATTATTACCGAAGCTATTCATCCAGTCGGCAGGATAAGCTAACACACTCTTAGAATCAGATATTGTATCAGGCATGTTGTTATTGGGGGCGGATACGTCGTTGGTACTTGTCGGTATTCGTATTTCTGTATCGTCCATGTTGAAAATAAGGACATTTTCATTGCCTTTTTGGTGGGCAACTCCTAATATTCTATATTTGCATTTTTTGTCCCATTTAAATATCTCGTATAATGTTGGCAAAAATGCAGCGCCGGAAATTGGTTTTGGAATAAGTTGACCATCTTTGAGACGTGACCACTGCACTTTATTTTTTGTTTCAGAGGAACATGGTCGGATAGCAAGTAGTTTTGAGCTTGGGTGTATTAGCAGTTCGACAAATTTTATGTTTGGAAATTTCCGTATAGCATCTTTGTTAAAAGAGATCTGTTTATATGAAAAAGAAACAGAAATCCGACCAACAGAGGAGAAAAATTGTCCTCTGGCAACTTCATAGTCTCTTAAATCGAAGGAACCGGCGGAAGCAGTAATTGTATCAGGTACATTCATATTTGCCGGTTTAAGGACGCTTTGAGATGCTTCAAAGTAGTCTCTAGCTTTAAATCCAGACCATCTTGGATTAATGCTTATAAATCCACTTAGAGAGCCTTCTTGTATCACATGTAATTCTGGTAAAATCTCTTTATTTCCATATTTCGCATTTGTAATTAATTTTTGAACAGCTATGAAATCATCTCGGGAGATAATAGCTTCGTGATGTCCGACTTTTCTGTATTGATTACGGTCTTGATTGTTTTTCCTTGATTTATGGTCAAGATAATTAGGAGTCCATGTTTTTCTCGCCAGAACATCCCCACAATGGCGTTCATTTTGAAGGATTTGTAGTATGGTACTGGATGACCAGACATCATTATTCTTTTTTGTTTTACAACCGAGTTCTGTCAAAGAATCAGCAATTTGTTGAGTACTGCTTCCATTCAGATACATATAAAAAATAAGCTGCACAATTTTAGCTTCATGTGGATTGATTACAAGATCTCCATTTTCGTCTCGGTCATATCCGAGCAGAGGAGGTGTAAGGAATATTCCCCGACGAAAACGCATTTCAATGGAAGAATTCATAATTTCACTTTTGGTATGACTTTCTTCCTGTGCAAGTGTTGACATGAATGACAGAATCATTTCGCTTTTGGGATCAAGAGTATTTAAATGCTCTGTTTCAAAAAATACACCGACGGGTGGACGGAGTGAAGAAAGCTCTCGTACATATCGGATACAGTCAACAACGTTTCTTGCAAATCGGGATACACTTTTTGTTATGATTAAATCAATTTTTCCGGCTTCACAATCTTCAATCATTTTTTTGAATGCATCTCTATGTTGAAGCGAAGTGCCTGAAATGCCTTCGTCGGCATATATTTCGACAAGCATCCAATTCGGATTTTTATTTACTACATCCTGATAATGATTTTTCTGTAATTCATATGAGGATGTTTGGCGTGGATCATCCGTAGATACCCTTGCATATACAGCTACTCGTAGTTTTTTTTCTGTTTTAAAAATATCCTCTGGTGGAAGTGCCGGAATTACTTCCAGTTCTTCTGGATCAATACCTTTGTATCTTTGCCGGATTCTGGCTTTCTGTTCATCAATATTACTGCTTCGTTCTTCACTTTCTTTCATCAATAGCGACATCCTTTATAGTTGATATAACTATCATAGAATTTTTGGATTGAAAAAGACATAAACCATCAGTTAAGTGATTAACAGATGGTTTATGTAGAAATAGATATTTGATTGTTATTGAATGATTTAATAATCATTCGGGTTATCAGCATCGTAATTGTGTTTTGAGGATAGATGCCAATCATTGATTCGTAAAATATTCTTTATGGCTGAAAGAACCTCGAATATGTAACGTTTTTCAGTGCTGGTACAATCTGCCATTAATAAATCAATATCAGTTTGATATTCCGTAGGATTGTATAACAAGTTTCCATAGAGTAATTCATCAATAGTAATTTCAAGGGCATTGCTAATTTTGATTAAAGATTCTAAACTGGGTTTACGCTTGGCATTTTCTATATAGCTTATATAAACAGTAGAAAGATCAGCGATTTCAGCCAGCTCCTCGGCAGATAATCCTCGTTGTTTGCGGGTTTCTCTTATACGTTTGCCTATAAGTGCATAATTTATTTCCATGTCCTCACCTCCTTTCCATCACAACTTGACTTTTTTGTGTTGTAGATAGAAAAAATGGTGAGTTATACAATAGTAATTGGTTGTATAAAAAGAAGTATATCATATGTATATAGCAAAAAGAAGATTGTCGATTGATGGGAGAAAAAGGCGATAAGTTGTAATTGAACAACAGCGAAAAAAAGGTTATTATTTATGTATTAAAAATTATGTCTGAGAGGAAAATACATGGCAGATAAAGAGGAAATTAAAACACTGGAGGAATTAGAGGAAAAAGGAAGAATACTGCGGGAGTACAAAGAAAAATTCCGGCAGATGTGCCAAGAAAATAAAATGATAAAGGGTTCGACAGTGCTGAAACTATATGATAAAATTGAAGAAATACAAAGAGAATATGAGCATTTAGATAATAAGCTGACATTAATGGAATACAACTTTATATAGTTCTATTTTTTTGTTTTAATACTACTGTTTCCCTTAGTAAATACTTGCAAGATACATCTCTAATATTTTTTCGGATTTCTAGTTACAATTAAGGTAACTACTATCGGAAAGAGGTGTATTTACTTGCGTACAGAGGATTATATTGCGGACAATATTATAGCTTTATGTAAAAAACGTGATATGAGTAAATATCGGCTGTCACAATTGACTGGTATATCTCAATCTTCGATTGGAAAAATTATTGCTAAAGAAAGTTTACCCACTATGCCTACTGTAGAAAAGATATGTGATGCACTGGGAGTAACAATGGCACAATTCTTTGCCGGAATGGATGTTCCAGTAAGCTTATCAGAATCACAACAAGAGGTTTTGAATATTTGGAATAATCTTGATGAAAAAGAACAGAATGTAGTGATACAAATGCTCCGGGGACTTCAAAAATAAAGGAAACAGTTGTAACGAAAATGTTGACTGTTTCTTTTTTTATGGAGTTGGGAGATTATGGTGATTGAAAAGAAATATTATGATATTGCACAGCGTGAATTGGAAGAAATGCAAAGAGAAATTAATGCAGAAAAAGCGCAAATGTCAGAAGAAGAGATACTAGAGGATAAAAAATGGCATGATGAACAATTGGAAACAATTATAAAAAAGGCAGAAGCTCATATGCGTTGTTTTAAGAAAGTTCCAGATCCTCAAAAAGTAGTGAAATTCACTTTTTTACAAAAAGATGCATTGGAAATTGCACGAAATATGCAGATGAATATAAAAACTGAGCGTAAAGAAGATGATTTATGGGGGACGATAGAAATGTCATTTAATAATATGTGGTTTTTAGATTCGGCTCCTAGTGAATGGAAAGAAATTTGGAATAACTTGATGAAAGAAGCTCAGAGAGTGTATATAGAAGCAAAAGATAACATGGTCATGTATCAATATTATTATGATTTGGCGGTAGAAGTTCCTTGTGTGTAGACAAAATACAAATAATGATATATGAATGCTGTTCTGTAATAATTTTATGATATACTGTGGATATGATATGTAAAAATAGTCGGAGAAAGATTTGTGAATGTACGATTATTTAGGAGGAAAAAGCATGACAGATGCAGAACAAAGAGAGGCTGCCCGTCAATTTGTAAACCGATGGATGGGAAAAGGGAAAGAAGATGAAGATGGACGTTCTTATTGGATTGATTTATTGACGAATGTTTTGGGAATGGATAATGTGACAGAACGTTTGAACTTTGAAAAGAAAGTTGTAATTGATGGAAATACAAAACGTATTGATGTATATATTCCTGAAACACGAGTAATTATTGAACAGAAGAGTCTTGGAAAAGCATTGGATCAGAAAATCAGGAATTCAGGAGATGTTGATCTTACTCCATTTGAACAGGCAGACAGATATAATGGGAAGCTGACTTTTGATGAAAGAGCTCGGTGGATTGTTACGTCAAATTTTGCTGAAATTTGGATTTATGATATGAACCAGAAACAGCCAGAACCGACAAAGATTGCTTTAGATGAATTACAAAGCAAATATCCATTGTTGGACTTCTTGGTGAAAAAGGAAGTAAAGACAATATCGCATGAAATGGAAGTATCAATAAAAGCAGGAGGTATTGTTGGGCTTATTTATGATGCGTTTTTAAAACAATATCGTATACCAGATATTAAGGAAAAGGATGAAACATTTGAGCAGAAAGAAAAAAGAGAGCATAAACTAAAGAGCCTGAATGCTTTATGTGTGCGAATTGTTTTTTGCTTGTATGCAGAAGATGCTGGTATTTTCGGAAAGAGAAATATGTTCCATGATTATTTGGAAACATATGAAGTAAAGGATTGCCGGAGAGCTTTATTAGAATTATTTAAGATATTGGATACACCTGTATCAGAGCGAGACGAGTATTTGGAGGAAGAACTTGCTCAGTTCCCGTATGTAAATGGTGGGTTATTTGCTGATGAAACTATTGAGATACCACCTTTTACAGAGGAAATTAAAGAATTACTTCTTACAAAAGCGTCAGAAGATTTTGATTGGAGTGATATTTCTCCAACTATATTTGGAGCGGTATTTGAATCTACATTAAATCCTGAGACCAGACGTTCAGGAGGAATGCATTATACATCTATTGAAAATATACATAAAGTTATTAGTCCGCTTTTTTTGGAAGATTTGCAAAAGGAATTTGATAGTATTAGAGCAATTCAAGTGAAGCGTACCAGAGATAAAAAATTGGAAGAATTCCAAAATAAATTGGCATCACTTACATTTTTTGATCCTGCGTGTGGTTCTGGAAATTTCCTTACAGAAACATACTTGTCGCTTCGTCGTTTGGAGAATGAGGTGATAAAGGAAAAAGTTGGCGGACAAATGACATTGGTAGAGGTAAATAATCCAATTAGAGTTTCTATTCAGCAATTTTATGGAATAGAGATTAACGATTTTGCAGTTACAGTTGCAAAAACGGCTTTATGGATTGCAGAATCTCAAATGTTGGAAGAAACGAAAAATATTGTGTATGGATTTAATGATGATTTTCTTCCTTTAAAGACATATGTAAATATCACAGAAGGAAATGCATTAAGAATTGATTGGAATGATGTAATTCCTGCAGAAAAATTATCGTTTATAATGGGAAATCCGCCATTTGTAGGAGCACGTTGGATGGCGTCGGAGCAGAAGGAAGATGTTGAGAAGATATTTGAAGGATGGAAGAGTATAGGAAATCTTGATTATGTTAGTTGCTGGTATAAAAAAGCAGCTGACTATATGGGAAATTATAATATCAGAGCAGCATTGGTATCAACTAATTCAATTACACAGGGAGAAAGTGTTTCGATTCTCTGGAAACCGCTTTTTGAATCAGGTGTACATATTGATTTTGCATACAGAACATTTATATGGGATAGTGAAGCGTCAATAAAAGCGCATGTTCATTGTGTAATTGTTGGCTTTAGCAGAGCTGTAAATAATAAGCAGAAAATAATTTATTCAGGTGAGAACGCAATTCCGGCGAATAATATTAATGGATATTTGCTTGATGCAGAAAATATATTCATTGAAAAAAGAATGAAACCATTGTGTAATGTTCCTGAAATAGCATTAGGTGGGCAAGCAATTGATGGTGGATTTTTAATATTGACGGAAGAGGAAAAGGAAGAGTTTTTGGAAAAAGAACCACAGGCTTCTCCGTTTTTTAGACATTATATGATGGGAAAAGATTTTATTGATCGAAAGCCGAGATATTGTATTTGGCTTGTTGGAGCTGATCCTGGATTATTAAAAAAATGTCCGATGATATTAGAACGGGTGAATAAAGTACGTGAATTTAGACTTAGTAGTACAAGAGCGAACACAAAAAAAGCGGCTGAGAATCCAACTTTATTTGCATCAATACTTGAACATAAAAATCAATATATTGCGATTCCCAAAGTTTCTTCTCAGAATCGTAGATATATTCCAATGGATTATTTAGATGGTGAAATTATTCCGGGAGACAAATTATTCACTATGCCAAATGCATCATTTTATGAATTTGGTGTATTGATGTCGAATGTTCATATGGCATGGATGCGAGCAGTGTGTGGAAGATTAAAAAGTGATTATAGTTATTCAAACACAATAGTGTATAACAATTTCCCGTGGCCTGTAGTAACGGAGAAGAATCGGGAACAAATTGAAAAATCGGCACAGGAAATTTTGAAAGCAAGAACATTATATCCTAATAGTAATCTTGCGGCTTTATATGATCCTTTAACAATGCCAGCCGAGTTACGGCGAGCACATACTGCAAATGATAAAGCTGTTATGGCTGCGTATGGCTTTAGTACAAAAATGACGGAAGCAGATTGTGTGGGAGAGTTGATGAAATTATACCAGAAAATGCAATGATAAAAGTTTATAGAGCTGTTTTTTGCTCAAAGTAAAATATTTGAAAACATAGAATATTCCAAATCCATAAAAGCTGAATGAAAACCAATATGGGAATTTTACAGGTGGTACAAAATTTGTAAAATTTTCATATTGGTTTTTTTGTAATCTGTAAAAATTATAAATTTGGATATCAAGTAAGGTTTCGGATTTTTGATTTTTATGTATTTTTCAATTTTGGATATGGCTCCGAAATTGGCAATTTTGCGGAAGTGTATCCACACTTCCTGTCCTTGCTATTTTTTAATCACATGGTGATTTCACAGGGATATAGGGCTGTTTAGCCTATTTTTTCTCCCTGTGCTGTGACCGAAGAAATTCGAGGAACCAATTATATATTTATGCTGAATGTGAGGAACTGGGGAGCACAATCCTCAGCAAGATTCCAACATCCGAAAAATGCCGTATTGCTAAAATAGCGATATGGTATTACCGGGGTGGATCTTGCTCTAGTGTGTACTGAGACCTCGGCATAAATAGAAAAATGGGTTTGGGGAATCCCCAGCAAGATGAAAACCTGATGAGAGAATATTGTGATGAAAGACAATATTGTTAAACACAGGTGGATCTTGCTCTGGGGTAAGAAAGAAGTATCTTTATATTATCAAAATGATATTTGGAGTTTATGTTGTTGGAAAGTCGTAAGCAGGAAGATAACTTCAAGTTGTTGGTGCAAATATAATGAATAGAAGTGTCCAGTACATTTTTGGTGATGGGTATTTTGGTGGAATCCATTTTTATTTATTTTTGAATAATAAAATTTTGAATCTGCAGCCGATTCTGCCTGCCGGACAATGTTTTTAGATATCTGTAAACGTCACGGACCGGAACTTGATGAAGAACCATCGGATGATGGAAGAAAGTATTTGGAAACACGATAGAAGCAAACGCTGTACTTATCGTCTTGTCTGGCAGGGAAGATTATTAGGCATTAACCAGAGAGATATCGGCAGAGAAAACAGAAGTGATAGACAATGATATTTGTTAGATATGCTTCTTGTCGTTGGCTGCATCATATTAAAACGCTTTTTACGTTAAAAAAGTGCTGTGATCACAAGGCTTTTTGCAAGCAAAAATGAAAAGGCTATATATAGGTAGCCTGTGAAACTGGAAGTGCCCATTTTGGGTCTGATTTAAAGAATAATGTTCTGACAGAGACCAATGGAATGACTCTCTGCTGGGGCTCCAAAAGAAAGGAGAAATGATTATGGAAAAAATGATGAATACAAAAACAGAGGGTAACACATTTACAAAGAAAATCGGGCAGACAGTCTATGTTGTCCGTTATCATTTCAATGAAAATGCAAAGGAAACAATGCAGGAGAAGATTAACCGGATGCTGGTTACAGAAGCAAGTCGACAGGCAGTGTATTAAAATTAGGTGGATGTAATTGAAGAAAAAATATGATATCATGTGAGTAACAAATCGGTATTTGGAGGTAATTTAAATGGAAAACAAAATTGTAGGTGCTATTTTCTGTTTCATGTCAGCAGTTTTAATTTCTGCACGATATATTTCTGCTGCGATATTTATGAGTGGAGTAGTTTCGTGGAATGCCACTTTATTTGCAGCCGGTCTTGAATGTGTAGGTCCTTTTTTAGCAATAGCGGCTGGTATTGCGTTTATTATTGGAATCCTTTTTCTGGGATATGGGCTGTATCTGGATATTAAAAAGATGAAGAAGTAGAACAATTCCCATTTATTGGGAAGTCGCTGAGAACGAAAAATCGGAAGTTTTAAAGGAGGAATACCATGGGATTATTTGGTAAAAGCAAAAAAGAACGAGAAACAGAATACATGAGCAGATTAGATGTTCCATCGTGTTTAAAAGAAGATTTTGAATTGATTATTGATGATATATTTACAATTATGGGAGTTGGAACAGTTGCCACAGGAAACATATTAACAGGGATGTGCAGAGAAGGGGAAAATGCATGTATTTATAAAGCAAATGGAGATATCTTAGAAACCAGAATTACTACTGTCGATGTACATACAAAAGAACGAAAAGCAAATGGTTGTGGATATAAAACAGAGCATGTTGGACTTGGGTTACGAGGAATTTCCAAGGAACAATTAGAAAAGGGTGATAAAGTACTTGTAAAGAATGCCAATATGTATGGAATGTAATTACAAATTCAAGTTGAACAAAATCGCTACGCGATGGCCTGCCGAGGCTGTGGCATAGCGATTTTCTGTTTTCTATAACAAAACAGTGGA